>NZ_JBNDHT010000002.1:0-124883 GCF_056755115.1 Rhizobium sp. SVR5-2C
CCCCTTCCAACGCTTTGCCGGCGCGCAGAAAACCCGTGGCGGTGAGCGTGCCCATGGTCGATGGTGCAGTCCTTGCCATGATGGCTCCGGCGCTGCGAAGAAGCTTGGCGATGCCCGCTGCTTCGCCTTCGGCTGCGACGGTCTCGGCCGCTGCGGCAAAGGACTTGCTCATCGTGATGCCGAGATCGCTGTCGCCGACCTTGCCGTCCAGGGAAATCAGAAAGTCGCGCTGTTCGGCAAAGAGCGTCTTCCACGCTTCGAAAAGCGTGATCAGATCGGATGCTTTGATCGCGTCCATTATCATGTCCTCAGGCTGAATGGTGCTTAAAGAACGGAGTGTTGGCCGGTGCGCCGATCAATGGATCCAGCTCGGCGTCGAGATGCAGGACGGAGATCGATGCGCCGGCCATTTCCATCGAGGTTGCGAACTCGCCGACCCAGACATGCTTGGCCTTCACGCCGCGCTCCTCAAGAAGCTGGGAGACGCGCCGGTACAGAATGTAGAGCTCTTCCATCGGCGTGCCGCCGAGGCCATTCACCAGAACCGCGACCTCGTCGCCGCGCTGGTAGTCCTGCTCGGCGAAAATGCGTTCCATCATCTCATCGATCACGTCGTCGGCGGTAGCGAGCTTCTTGCGGCTGATGCCGGGCTCGCCGTGAATGCCCATTCCGATTTCCATCTCGTCATCGCCGATCGAAAACGTCGCATGTCCGATCTCCGGCACGACGCAGCTGGAAAGGGCGACCCCCATCGTGCGGGTGCGCAGTCTCACCTTATCGGCGATGCGGGTTACTTCCTCCAGCGAAAGGCCTTTTGCGGCAGCGGCGCCGGCGGCCTTGTAGACGAAGAAAATGCCGGCGACGCCGCGGCGCTTGTGCTCCTCGCCGACCACGGAGGAGGCGACGTCATCGTTGCCCACCACCTGTTTGACCTGGATGCCGTCGAGATCGGCGAGTTCGGCGGCCATGTCGAAGTTTATGATGTCGCCGGTGTAGTTGCCGTAGATGTATAGAACGCCGGCGCCTTGGTCGATGGACTTGGTAACCTGCAGCATCTGCTCGGCACTCGGCGACTGAAAGACGCCACCAACGGCTGCTCCGTCCAGCATGCCGTCGCCGACATAACCGAGGAACAGCGGCAGATGGCCGGAGCCGCCGCCCGTGGCGATGCCGACCTTGCCGGCCTTCGGCTTGGCGGTCACGAGGCAGCGCTTGTCATCCGCGACGTAGGTGACGTCGGGATGAGCCTTGTAGATACCCTCGAGCATTTCATCGACGAAATTGACCGGATCGTTCAGAAACTTCTTCATGGATTCCTCTTTGATTGGGATTTTATCGTTTGCGCTGGCGGGTCACGAAGAACGCCGCGGCCAGAAGGATGAAGCTTCCGACCACCAGCCGCTGCCAGGTACTTGGGATGCCGACCATGACGAGTACACTGTTGATGACCACGACCAGTAGAACGCCAAGGACGGTGCCTAGCACTGTGCCGGTGCCACCGGTAATGCGCGCCCCGCCAAGCACGACGGCGGCGATGACGTTGATTTCGGTGCCGACCAGATCGAAAGGATTTGCCTGGCGGTTGGCGCAGACATGGATGATGCCTGCGAGCCCGGCTAGCGCGCCGGCATAACCGAACAGGAAGATGTGAACGGTTTTGAGGTTGTAGCCCAGACGGCTTGCGATATTGGCATTGCCGCCCATCGCAAAGATTGCGCGGCCCATCAGGGTTCGGTTCAAGATCCACCAGGTAATGACGGCCGCCACAGGCAGGATCAGAAAGTAGACCGGCAGCGTGATCAGCGCCCCGTTGGCCGCCTCTAACTGAAAGAGCGGCATGCGGCCGAAGGCGCCCATCTGCGGTGGCAGCGACATGATCCAGACCGTGCCGATGAAGGACAGGAGAAAGCCTCGGAACAGATATTGCGTGCCGATGGTGACGATCAAAGACGGCACGTTGAGATGATGGACGAGCAGGCCGTTGACGATGCCGAGCACTGCTCCGCCCGCCGTCGCGATCAACAGGATCGCAACGATCGGCATGCCCGGGAAATGGTTCAGGACCAGCACGGTCATGGAATACATGGTGGAAGCGGCGATGGCGGTAAACGAAACATCGATGCCACCGGCGGCCAGAATGATGAATACACCGAGCGCAAACAGCCCCATGACCACGCTGGCACGACCGATATCGACCAAGGTCGATGGCTGCAGGAAGTCGGGGTTGATCACGGCAACGATGACGCAGATTGCCACCAGCAGAAAGAAGGTAATCGATTCCGGACGCTTACGGATGAGCTCTCCAAGGCTGAAGGAACGGCTGGTGGCGGAACCTTCCTTAAGCTCCTCGACCTGTGACGCTGTCATTGGGCATCCTCCGTCTTGGAAGTCAGCATGGCTTTGTAGAGCTGATCTTCTTTTGCCTCTTCGCCGCCGAACTCCGCCACGATGCGTCCGCTGTTCATCACCAGGATACGGTCGCAGTTCTGCAGGAGTTCGGGCAGGTCGTCGCTGACGATGATAAGACCCATGCCGGCCTCCGCCAGAGACTGGATGGCACGATAAATCGTGTCCTTCGATCCGACGTCGACACCAACGGTCGGTCCATGCAGCACGAGCAGCTTCGGGGCGATGGTGAGCCACCTGCCGATCAGAACGCGCTGCTGGTTGCCACCGGAAAGCGCTCCGACCGGCAGATCGAGATCCTCGGTATTGAGCCGCATTTCCTCCGAAAGCCGCGCTGCGATGGAGCGGCCCTCGCTCTTGTCGACGACACCCAACCCGTTGCTGAGCTTGGTGACGATCAGAGCGATTTCGTTCTCGAAAATTGACTTGTCGAGAAACAGTCCTTCCGCCAGCCGATCTTCCGGAACGTAGCCGATGCCGTGGGCAATGGCGTCACTTGGGCGACGAATGGAAACCCTTTTGCCCTCGAGCGTCAGCGAACCGGACGTCGCCGGTGCGACACCGGTGATCGCCAGAGCCAGCTCATTTCGGCCGGAATCGGCAAGTCCGGTAATGCCCAGGATCTCGCCCTTGCGGAGGGTAAAATCGATGTCTTCAAAGCCTGTGGAGCGGAGCGCGTTTGTCTTGAAGAGCTCGGAAGCACCAGGCTTACCGGCGCGGTAGCGCTCGGCGTCGATGAGCCGCCCGGTCATCAGTTCGGAAAGCTGGGTCTTGGTATAGGTCTCGATCGGACCTTGAGCGACGCATTGCCCATCGCGAAAGACGACGGCATGGCCGCCGATACGGTAGCATTCGTCGAGCTTGTGCGTGACGAAAAGCACCGCCACGTTCTCGGAGCGCAGCCGGTCGACCACGCGGATCAGATTGTCGACCTCTCGCCTTGTCAGGGAGGTCGTCGGTTCATCCATAATGACCAGTTTGGCCTGGGTCGCTATTGCGCGTGAGATGGCAACCAGCTGGCGCGCTGCCAACGGCAGCTCGGCGACGATGGTATTCAGAAATGCGCGATCGGTCGGCAGCCCGACAGTTGCAAGCGCCTTCTCTGCCGTCTGCCGCAAGCGTGTCCGGTCGAAGAGCCTGGCAAGCCTGCCGTTTGCTCGGACGAGCTGCTCGTTGAGGGCTACATTCTCCGCCACTGTCAAGTTGGGGAGCAGGGACAGGTCCTGATAGACGGTCTCGATGCCCGCACTCAACGACTGAATCGGCGTCAGCGAGGAGAAGGTCTGGCCGTCGAGCACGATCTCGCCACTGCTGGGCTCGATTGCGCCGGACATGATCTTGATGACCGTGCTCTTGCCGCAGCCGTTCTCACCGAGAAGATGATAGGCCTGGCCGAGTTCCAGCGTGAGGTTGATGCCGCGGAGGGCATGCACGCCGCCGAACCATTTCTGGATGTTGCGCAGCTCCAGGAAGCGGCTCGAGCGCGGTTCGCTGTTCGGGTTTGCCGACACGTGGAAATCCTCTGTCAGAAATTCCTGCCGCAATTGATGCGGCAATGCATGACGACCGGGGACCTCGTGAACGAGATCCCCGGCTGGCTTGGGAGTGCCATTAGAAGAGGTGGTCTTTATAGGTGGCCTTATCGGCCAGAACCATGCCATTGCCGATGACGAGCAGGCCTGCCCCAGGCCCCTTCTTCACCGTCACCTTGCTGTAGCCCTCGACGCCGAGGTCCATGCCGTCCGTCACTTCCTTCTTGGCCAGCAGCAGCTTGGCGACGGCATTCATCGCCATGCCGGCCTTCTGCGGGTCCCAGAAGCCGATCGCCGTGATCGCGCCGGATTCGAGGAGATCGGCGGAGGGATTGGGCAGGCCCGTGCCGACAAGGCACACCTTGCCCGTCAGGCCGGCCTCGTCGATTGCCCGGCCGACGCCGAGAACGTCGTTGCCGGCGGAAGTCTGGAAGCCCTTGATGTCGGGGTGCTTGCGCAGGATCTCCTTGGCCTTCTCGTAAGTGCCGTTCGCATCGTCGAAGGACTCATTGTTCGGATCGACAAGCTCCATGTCCGGATATTGCTTGGCGTTTTCCTCACCCGCGCCGACCCATTGCATATGGGTGCGGCTGCCGAGCGAACCGACGAAGGTGGTCCATTTGCCCTTCTTGCCCATGCACTCGGCGAGACGCGCGTTAAGCGCCTTGCCATAATCGGCATTGTCGAAGGCCTCGACGTCAGCGTTGGTGTTCATCTGGTTGTCGGCCTCATGGGTGACGACCACGACACCGCGATCCATCGCGCGCTTGAGGGTTCCCTCCAGAACGGCCGGGTCCATCGGCACGACGGCAAGCGCGTTCACGCCTTTGGCGATCAGGTCCTGGATGATCTGCAACTGCTGGGCGGAATCGGCGGTTGCCGGGCCGCTTTGGCTCGCGACGACATCCGGGTTGGCTTTGGCGAACGCGTCGACGCCGGTGTTCATGCGGTCGAACCACGGAATGCCGCTGATCTTGACGACGGTTGCGATAACCGGCTTTTCCTGCGCCACCAGAGTGCCCGCAGATCCGGCCAGAAGAGCCGCTGCGAACACGGATCCGGCCAAGCGCCGCTTCGATTTCATGTTCATGATTTCCTCCACGCTAGAACTCCCTCAGATTTTACGTTCTGGTGCTCGAGGGATTGGCACCCGAACCAACCCGCTGGCGATTGCCGCGGAACAGGAAGCCGACCAGGTCATGGCGACCGATGGCAAGAAATGCCAGAAGCAGCAGGCCCCAGGCGAAATCGCGCACGAAGTTGGAAAGTCCGCCGAAGTTCAGGAGGCTGGACATCAGCTGCAGGGCAATGGCGCTGAGCACGACGCAGATCACACGGCCATAGCCGCCCTCCGGCTTCACGCCCGCCATGACCGCAATCAGGATCGCGATCAGCAGATATGAGCTGCCGTAGTCGAACTTCACGTTGACATTGCGCGCAGCAATGATGATGCCCGCCAGCCCGGATAGCGTGCCGCTCATGGCATAGGTCGCGACAAGCACCGCGTTGCGGGGGAAGCCGGCATAAACGGCGGCTTTGGGATTGGTGCCCATCAGCATCAGCCACAGGCCGTAGGGCGTGAATTTCAGGGCTGCGGCGATCAGGGCGGCAACGCCTGCAAAGATGAGAAAGCTGATCGGCACGCCGGCAAACATGTCGTTGCCGATGCGCGACAAAAGGTCGGGACTTCCGACGGTCACGGCCTTTCCGCCGGAGATGACGACCGCGAGCCCGGTGAAAGCCATCTGGGTGCCGAGCGTGCACAGGATCGGCGTGATGTTCAAACGCGAAATCAGCAGGCCATTGATCACTCCGCCGGCAAAACCGGCTGCGAGTGCGACGAGCATGAAGGCGAGGCTGAACATCAGCTGGCTTTCGCTGCTTGACAGGAATGACCCGACGATGACGGCCGACAGCACGCCCGACATATTGGCAAGCGCGATACCCGAGAGATCGATGCCGCCATTGCCGGCGCACATCGCCAACATCACACCAATGGCAAGCAGTCCGATTTCAGGCACCTGGCTTGCCATCGACTGCAGATTAAAAAGCGAAAGGAACGACCCATCGGATATTGCCGCGCCCAGAACGAGCAACAGGCAATTGATGGCAACGAGCATGACCAGCTGTCCGCCAGTTCTGCGCATGGTCTCCTCCCATGTTTAGTAAACTTAGCTATGCTTTACTAAAAGAGTTAGCAAAGGAAAAACCGCTTAGCAAGGGGGTTTTTGGCGGATTTGGATTGCAAGGCACGCGATTTTACCGTAACGCTGGGCGCAAGCAGCGACATCTGTTTACTAAACAAGAGCCGCCCGATATTGCATTTTTCGTATTTTTTAAGAGCAGCATGAACGTGAAAAAGACCCTGACGATCCGCGACATCGCGACCGTAGCGGGCGTTTCTCCCGCCACGGTATCTCTGGTGCTGAATGGCAAGGGCGATATCTCAGGAGTTACGCGCGCGCGCGTCTTGGAAGCCGTGGCCAGCCTCAACTATGTGCCGCGCAGTGCCAAAGGCGGAAGCGAGCCGACCGACACGCTTCGATTTTTGAAAATCTCCAAGCACGGTCACACGGTAAACCGCGATCACAGCGTCTTCATCTCGGATTACATAGACGGGATGTCGGCGGAAGCGACCCGGCGGAACTACACGCTGGAGGTCGTCAGCTTCGAGGGGCAGCCTATCAGCACCGTGGCCGAATCCCTGGCCGGGGCGCCGATCAACGGCGTGATCGCACTCGGGACGGAACTTTCCGAAGCCGACATCCGCCTCATACAGGGCCTGGGGTTTCCCACCGTCTTCATCGATACGTTCTACGACATCGTGGATGCCAATTTCGTCGACATGAACAACGAAGACGCGGTCTACAAGGTCTTGTCGCGTTTTCAGGCAAACGGGTTCAACCGGATCGGCTTCGTCGCCAGCCATGTCGACACGACCAATTTCCGGCTTCGCCGGGATGCCTTCTTCAAGAACATGGCGCGGCTTGGACTTAAGGTCAGGGAAAGCGACGTCATCTCGATCGAGTCGACTCATGAGGGCGCCTACACCGACACGCGCGCGCTGCTGGAAACCGGGATCGACCTGGCTGAATGCTATTTTTGCACGAACGACATCATTGCTTACGGCTTTATCAAGGCATTGAAAGAGTTCGGTATTCGCGTTCCCGACGAGGTTTCGATCATCGGTTTCGACAACCTGCCTCAAAGTGCGACGATCGAGCCGCCGCTGACCACCATCGAGGTCTCCAAGCGCAAGATCGGGTATCTCGCAGTAACTGTGCTTGACGATCTGATCAATGCGGCCGATCCACAGCCGCCGGTCAAGGTCCTTGTCGGCGCCGAACTCGTTGTCCGGTCAAGTGATTCCCGCTCTGAACCGCAGGCGGAGCGCCGGCAGGGGAGCCAGAGGTCGGGCACGCGCAAAAAACAGTCGGCGAACTAGCCGGCGCAAAGTCTTTGGCTGGCATCCGAATGGAGGAGCTTTAAATGCCATCCCTTGCCTTCATCCATACCGTACCCGATCTCGCAGCCACTTTTCGCCCGCTTGCTGCAGCCGTCCTGCCCGACTGGTCGAGTTTCAACATCGCCGATGAAAGCCTTCTGAAAAACACGATCCGGGACGGCGCGCTTTCGGTAAAGACCATGCGAAGGCTCAGCCAGTATATATTCCTGGCAACGGAGGGCGGCGCGGATGCCATCGTTGTCACCTGTTCCTCGCTCGGCGGTGCAGTCGACCTGATCCGACCGCTATCGTCAGTTCCGCTCTTTCGTATCGATCGAGGCATGGCGATCGAGGCTGTCCGTCAGGCAAAACGGATCGGCGTCCTTGCGACGTTGCCAACGACGCTGGAGCCGACAAGGGCGCTCCTGGAAGAGACGGCCGCGACCGCAGGAAAAGACTGCGAAATCAGGTCCCGCCTGTGTGAAGGCGCATTTGAGCGGCTCGCGATGGGTGATCGGGCAGGGCACGATCGCCTTGTCATCGACGGCTATCGCGATCTTGCCGTATCCGTCGAACTCGTCGTCCTGGCGCAGGCTTCGATGGCACAGGCGCTTTCATCCGCCAACGAGGCGCCGGATGTTCCCGTTTTGACAAGTCCGCAACTGGGCATGGCCCATGTCGCCGGCCTGCTCGCCGCGCTTTGAGACCAGATCCGGAAATTTCACTCAGCATTTTCATCCAGGAGTTACGCAATGGAATACAGGACCCTTGGCCGTTCCGGCCTGAAGATTTCCGCCATTACGATGGGTACATTTTCTTTCGGAGGCGTCGGCCCTTTCGCGATGGTTGCGAACCAGGATGCCAAGGATGCGCGGCGGCTGATCGATTGCTGCATCGACGGCGGCGTCAATGTCTTCGACACGGCCAATATGTATTCGCTCGGGCGCTCGGAGGAGATTCTCGGAGAGGCGCTGGAAGGCAAGCACGATCAGGTCTTGATCTCTTCAAAGGCGCGCATGCGTATCGGAGACGGGCCAAATGACGAAGGCGTGTCACGCTATCATCTGATCCGTGAATGTGAGCGAAGCCTCAGGAGGCTCCGCACGGATCATATCGACATCTACTTCATGCACGAATGGGACGGTTTGACGCCGCTGGAGGAAATGCTCTCGGCGCTCGACATCCTGATGAGACAAGGCAAGATCCGTTACATCGGATGCTCGAATTATTCCGGCTGGCACATCATGAAAACACTGGCCGTCGCGGATGCCAGGAACCTTCCGCGTTTCGTGACGCAGCAGATCCATTACACTTTGGAAGCGCGGGAAGCCGAATACGAACTGCTGCCGATATCGGTCGATCAGGGATTGGGTGTCATGGTCTGGAGCCCGCTCGCCGCAGGCCTGCTATCGGGGGCTTTCGACCGTGACCGGGCTCCGGAACAGTCGCGCCAGGCGGCCGGCTGGACGGAACCGCCAATCCGTGACCAGGAGCGCCTCTGGCAAATCGTCGATGTGCTGGGCGATATCGCCAAGGCACGTGGTGTCAGCGTTGCGCAGGTTTCGCTTGCGTGGACGCTGACGCGCCCAGGCGTCTCTTCCCTCGTGGTGGGCGGGCTGTCCGAACAGCAGTTCAAGGACAATATCGCCGCGGTCGATCTGAAGCTTTCTGCGGAGGAACTCGAAAGGCTCAACGTGGTCAGCAGGCCGGCCTATGTTTATCCGTATTGGCACCAGCATAACTTCGCCAAGGACAGATTCAGCGAAGGCGACTGGGCGCTTCATTCGAGCTATCAGGACCTCGGCGCTGTCTAGGCGATGATGGAAGCGACGCAGAGCGAGGCTTTCGAAGTCAACCGATTGAGCAGCGATCTCCCCGCATTCAACCGCGTCGGCTCGTCATTGACACGCTAACCGCCCCAGACGACTGACTGCTCATGCCGCTTGATAAGGTGCTTCAGATTGTCGAAGCCCATGCGAATATGGCGTGCGAAGTTATCGAGAGCGGGTGTCCGCGGAGCATCGGAGCGCTTCAATAGGCCGAGTGCGCGTTCGGGATGCGGGATGGAGACAGGCAATGCGGTGATGGATCTGTCGTTGCGCTGTGCAAAGACGACGCTGTGCGGCAGGACGGTCAGGGCATCCGCTGCCTTCATGTAGTTGACGACGCTCATGAGTGAGCCGCCGGAATAACGAATCTTGATTTCAGTTGCGCCGAAAGAAAGCAGCATGCTGCGCAAGTCCGCGAGAAGCGGACTACCTGGTGGTGGCGCTACCCAAGGATACTCGAGCAAATGCGCCGGCTGCAGCCGGCGTTTCAGGAGCAATGGGTGCGTCACGCGACAGGCGACGACATTGCGTCCGGGCAGGATCTGCTGGAACTCCAGCCCCGATCCCTCGTCCAGAATATCGATCGGGCAAATGGCGATGTCGATTTGGTCAGCCTTGAGTGCTGCGCGCAGATCGGGGAAGTAACCATAGGACTGGTCGATGCGCACGTCCGGATGAAGATTTTGAAACTCCGCGATCATGCCGGCGATCAGCGCATCCATGAAGAAGGGCGTACCGCCGACCCGCACGACGCCACTGTTGCCGACGCGAAAGCTCGCAATGACATCCGATGCCTTGCGTGACGCCGAAAGCATCGTCTGTCCATGATCGGCGAGCGCCCGTCCGAGCGGCGTCGGCTGCAGTGGACGGCGTCCCTTGATGAAGAGGGGCTCGCCGATCCTGGCTTCCAGCATGGAAAGTGTACGCGAGACGGCCGGCTGCGAGAGGCCTAGCAGCGCCGCTGCCTCGGTGACGCCGCCGGTTTTAACCACCGCGGCGAGTTGGATAAGGTGGCGTTCGTCTATCTTCATAACGATATGATATATTAAACAAGAATAAAATCATCTCATCGTCGCGATGTTGCGCTAACTTCTTCTCCATTACCCATGCCTTGGGAGGAGACGCATGACGCCGGGTCCGATGGCGCTGAATTTCAGCAAGACTACCTCGTCTGAGATTTTCGCACAGCGACTTCTGCAATCGAACGACGACATCCTGCCACAAGTCTTGGCGGTGGCGGTCGCGCATCTTCATGCGATCATCCGCGAGTTGCGGCCTACGCAGGCCGACTGGCGCAAGGTCATCGAATTCCTCACCGATGTTGGGCACGCCAGTGATGAGCGGAGGCAGGAATGGGTGCTGCTTTCGGACCTGCTCGGGGCTTCGGCGCTTGTCGAGGAAATCAATTCGCGCCGTCCTAAGACGGCGACGCCCAATACCGTCCGCGGCCCTTTCTTTCGTGCCGACGTGCCGCAAGTGGCTTCCGGCGGGAACATCTCGCTTGACGGCGTCGGCGAAAAGCTGGAGGTCATTGGACGCGTCCAGGACCTGGATGGCGATCCCGTTGCCGGTGCCGAGATCATTACCTGGCAGGCCAACGCGCAGGGGTTTTACGAAAACCAGCAGCCGGACCTGCAGCCGGAATTCAATTTACGCGGCCGTTTTAAAACGGACGACGATGGACGGTTTCATTACTGGACGATCAAGCCCAGCGGCTATGGTGTGCCCGATGACGGCCCGGTCGGAAAGCTTCTCAGGCAGGCAGGCTATCCCCTGAGCAGGCCCGCCCATCTTCAATTCATGATCAAGGCGCCGGGCTTCGAGACAATCACCACGCATATTTACGACGGCAGTGACCCCCATCTCGCCGAGGATGCGATCTTCAGCGTCAAGCCGGAACTGGTGCGCACATTTGAGCGGCAGGGCCAAGGCTCATGGCGGGTAGACCTGACCTTCGTCATGGTCCGGGCAAAACAGAGGACAGGGGCATGAACCGCAATTTCGTTTATAGCGGCAGTCCTGCCCATATCGTCTTCGGCGAAGGCAAGAGCGCCACCGCCGGCGAATGGATCAAGAAGCTGGGCTGCAAGCGTGCTCTGGTGCTTTCGACTCCCCAGCAGAAGGCGGATGCCGAGGCACTGGTGGAGCGGCTGGGTTCGCTTGCCGTCGGCGTGTTCAGCGGTGCGGTCATGCACACGCCTGTCGATGTCACCGAGATGGCGATGAAAGTGGTTGCCGAAAACCAAGCCGATTGTGTCGTGTCGCTTGGCGGCGGCTCGACAACGGGGCTCGGCAAGGCCATCGCTTATCGCACGGACCTGCCGCAGATCGTCATTCCGACGACTTACGCAGGGTCGGAGGTCACGCCGATCCTTGGGCAAACCGAGAGCGGCCGCAAGACGACGGTGAAAGATCCGAAGATTTTGCCCGAGGTGGTGATCTATGACGCCACGCTGACGACCGGTCTTCCGGTCAGCCTGTCGATGACCTCGGGCCTGAATGCTATGGCTCATGCTGTCGAAGCGCTCTACGCGCAGGATCGCAACCCGATCTCGACCCTTATGGCCATCGAGGGCTTGCGCGCCTTCCGGTCCGCACTTCCGGAAATCTTGGCGGCCTCAAGCGATATCGAGGCGCGGGCCGAAGGGCTCTACGGCGCCTGGCTCTGCGGCGCGGTCCTTGAGACGGTCGGCATGGCGCTGCATCACAAGATCTGCCACACGCTTGGCGGTACCTTCGATACGCCGCATGCCGAGACGCATGCGATCATGCTGCCGCACACTGCCGCCTTTAATGCCGTGGCGGCGCCAGATCTCCTTCAGCCTGTGGCGGAGATTTTCGGCGGCTCGGTCGGCGGCGGGCTTTGGGATTTCGCGAAATCGATCGGCGCGCCGCTGGCGCTCCGCGATCTCGGCCTCACCGAAGCCGATCTCGATAAGGCGGGCCGGATTGCCGTTGAGAATCCCTACTGGAATCCGCGGCCGATCGACCGGTCATCGATCCGTGCGTTGCTGCAGCGGGCCTGGGAGGGCCGACGCCCGGAGAATTAATCATCATACAAGGGGGAATGGGAGGAGAATGAAATGACAACACGACGCGAATTCCTGAAACAGACTGCGGCCACCGGCGTGCTTGCCGCGACATCCGGGCTGGCATTGCCGGCGCTCGCACAGAAAAGCTCAATCAAGCTCGGCTACGTCAGTCCGCAAACCGGACCGCTCGCGGCCTTCGGCGAAGCGGACAAGTTCGTGATCGAGAACTTTCTGGCGACGACCAAGAAGATGGGCCTCGACTATGAGGTCGTCGTCAAGGACAGCCAGTCCAATCCCAATCGCGCCGCCGAGGTGACCAAGGAACTGATCGTTACCGATGAGGTGAACCTGGTCCTGGTTTCCTCGACGCCCGAAACCACCAACCCGGTGTCGACGACCTGCGAAGCCGAAGAGATGCCCTGCATTTCCACGGTAGCGCCGTGGCAGCCCTGGTTCATCGGCCAGCAGGCAAATCCCGGCGACCCTAGTTCCTGGAAGCCGTTCAACTTCGCCTACCACTTCTTCTGGGGGCTCGAGGACATTATCGCCGTCTTTACCGGCATGTGGGGCCAGGTCGAGACCAACAAGAAGGTCGGCGGACTGTTCCCGAACGACGGAGACGGCAACGCATGGGGCGACAAGGTCGTGGGCTTCCCGCCGGTACTTGAGAAGCTCGGCTATACGCTGACCGATCCCGGCCGCTTCCAGAACCTTTCAGATGATTTCTCGGCGCAGATCAACGCCTTCAAGCAGGCGAACGCCGAGATCGTCACCGGCGTCGTCATCCCACCGGATCTGACGACCTTCTGGAACCAGGCGAAGCAGCAGGGTTTCAAGCCGAAGGTTGCGTCGGTCGGCAAGGCGCTGCTCTTCCCTCAAACGGTGGAATCGCTCGGCGATGCCGGCCACAATCTTTCGACCGAGGTCTGGTGGACGCCAAGCCACCCCTTCAAGTCGTCGCTGACGGGTGAAACTGCCGCTCAGGTTGCCGATGCTTTCACCAAAGCAACGGGCAGGCCCTGGACGCAGCCAATCGGATTTGCGCACGCCCTCTTCGAGCTTGCGGTCGATGTCATGAAACGTGCCGACGATCCCAGCGACGGCGAGGATGTCGCCAAGGTCATCGGCGAAACAAAGCTCGACACGCTCGTTGGCCCGATCGCTTGGGGCAACGAGAAACTGCCGCCCTTCGCCCAGAAGAATGTGGCCAAGACGCCCCTTGTCGGAGGTCAGTGGCGGCTGAAGCAGGGCGGCAAGGGCTATGATCTCGTCATCGTCGAAAATGCCACGGCTCCCAACATTCCGACTGGCGGAAAAATGGAGCCGATCGCCTGAGCGCGTCAGCGTTCGTAGATCAAGGAGGAAGTCGTTGAGGCGGCTTCCTGCTGGGAGGATTTGGATGCCAATACTGGAGCTGGAAGGCGTTTCGAAGAAGTTCGGCGCGTTGACCGTCGCCGAACAGATTTCCTTCGCCGTTGAAGACGGAGAGGCGCTCGGAATCATCGGCCCGAACGGCGCCGGCAAGTCGACGCTGTTCAATCTGATCACCGGCAACATTGCAGCAGACGGCGGGGCGATCCGTTTCAGAGGATCCGATGTGACCAGAACCCCGCCGATGGCGCGGTGCTTTGCCGGAATGGGCCGCACGTTCCAGATTCCGCAGCCCTTTGACCAACTGACTGTATTCGAGAACCTGCTGGTGGCCGGATCGTTCGGCGCGCGGAAGCGGGAAGGGGAGCTCGCCGATCGCTGTGCGGAAATCCTGATCGATACAGGCCTTATCGACAAGGCCAATGCAACGGCCGGCAGTCTGACGCTGCTGCAGCGCAAGCGGTTGGAGCTGGCCCGTGCGATGGCAACCGATCCGAAACTCCTTCTCCTCGACGAGATAGCCGGTGGGCTGACGGAAGGCGAGTGCCGGGCGCTGGTCGCGACGATCCGAGGCCTGCACAACAAAGGCATTGCGGTGATCTGGATCGAGCACGTCCTGCATGCGCTCAATGCAGTGGTCGGGCGTCTGCTCGTCCTGCATTTCGGTCGGGTGATCGGCATCGGAAAACCCGACGAGATCATGAACTCGAAAGAAGTCCGCGAGATCTACCTGGGGATCGATGTGTGATGGCACTTCTCGAAACCCATGATCTGACGGCCTCCTACGGCGATTTCCAGGCGCTGTTCGGCGTCGATATCAGCCTCGAAGCGGGCGAGACGCTGGCGATCATCGGCGCGAACGGGGCCGGCAAGACCACGCTGATGCGGTCGCTATCGGGCGTCCTCAAGAACGAACCGGATTCCATCCGCTATCGGGGGGAGGCGGTCGGCGCGCTGCACGCCCCGGATGTCCTGGCTCGAGGAATCGCGATGGTGCCCGAAGGCCGGCGGCTGTTTCCATCATTGACCGTGGAGGAGAACCTGCTGATTGGTGCCTATGGCCGCAAGACCAAAGGCCCCTGGACGCTGGAGAGCATCTATGCGCTGTTTCCGATCCTTAAGGAGCGTCGGCGCAATCCTGCCACGGCCCTGTCCGGCGGTCAGCAGCAGATGGTGGCGATTGGCAGGGCATTGATGTCGAACCCGGACGTGCTCCTTTGCGATGAGATCAGCCTCGGGCTGGCGCCGGTGGTGGTGCGCGACATCTACGCCGCCTTCCCGCGGATCCGGGCAACGGGAGCTGCGATCATCATCGTCGAACAGGACATCGCTCAGGCGCTCAAGGTCTCCAACGGGGTCTATTGCATGATGGAGGGCCGCATCACGCTCTCTGGAAAGCCGTGCGACCTCGACCGCGATGCCATTCACAAGGCTTACTTCGGAGCAGATGGCCATGAACTGGCTTGATACGATAACGCAAGGCATCTTACTCGGCGGTCTGTACGCACTCTTTGCGGCGGGGCTCAGCCTGGTCTTCGGCATCATGCGGCTGGTCAATCTAGCCCATGGCGACTTGATCGTCTTCGCGGCCTTTCTGATCCTGTCGCTTGTGTCCCTGTTGGGGCTTCATCCTTTCGTGGCCGCGCTTGTTGCGGCTCCCCTCATGTTCGCCACCGGTTGGATTCTTCAATACTATCTACTCAACCGCACGCTCGGAAAGGATATCCTGCCGCCGCTGCTCGTCACTTTCGGTCTTTCGATTGTCATCCAGAACGGGTTGCTGGAAGGCTTTACGGCTGACAGCCGGCGAATCTCGGCAGGGGCGCTCGAGACAGCCTCCGTTCCGCTGGGGCCGATCAATGCAGGTGTCATGCCGATGCTCGCCTTTGCCTCGGCAATCCTCGTCATCGTCGCGCTGAACCAGTTGATCTATCGCACGTCGATCGGTCGGGCTTTTCGGGCCACGTCGGACGATGTCACCACGGCCGGCCTGATGGGCATCCGGCCGCAACGCATTTTCGCCATGGCGACGGGGCTTGCCATGGTGGTGGTGACTATTGCGGCTCTCTATCTCGGAACGCGTGCCAATTTCGATCCCACCTCCGGACCGGCCCGGCTGATTTACGCCTTCGAGGCCGTCATCATCGGCGGGTTGGGTTCGCTCTGGGGAACGCTGGTCGGCGGAATCATCCTCGGTGTCGCGCAGACGGTCGGTGCGGCCATCAATCCGGAATGGCAGATCCTAGCCGGACATCTCGCATTCCTTCTCGTCCTCCTGTTCAAGCCGCGCGGCCTTTTCCCGCGCGCAGTGGATTGAACTCCATGGAACAGTTGCTCGCACCAACCCTCAAAGTCGAGACCCGCACGGGCGCATCCGCGGCCTTCGCCGTCGTGGCTGCGATCGTGGTGATCCTCGCGTTCCTGGCTCCGCTTCTGGTATCGCGCGGCGCTGTCCAGGACCTGTTCTTCATCCTCACCATGCTGGTGCTGGCGCAATGCTGGAACCTGCTTGCCGGATATGCCGGCCTGATTTCGGTCGGCCAGCAGCTCTTCGTCGGTTGTGGGGCATACGCGATGTTTGCCCTTGTCAGCCTGCTCGGGCTGGACCCGATTGCGGCAGTCATCATCGCCGGCTTCTTCGCGGCGATCGTCGCAGTGCCTACCGCCTTCTTCACCTTCCGCCTCTACGGTCCCTATTTCGCCATCGGCACATGGGTCATCGCCGAAGTCGGGCGCCTACTCTTTGCTCAATGGAAGGCGCTCGGCGGGGGCACCGGCACATCGTTGCCGCGGGACGCGACGCGCGAGATGATCGGCGTCGAATCTTTGAAATCGCTCTTCCGGATGAAATCGGCGGAGGCAGGCGATGCGCTGACCTATTGGCTTGCGCTGCTGCTCGCCCTGGCCACGATCGGGGCCATCTACGGGTTGCTGCGGTCACGGCACGGGCTTGGTCTTGCGGCCGTCCGGGACAATGAGCAGGCTGCACGCGCCGTCGGCGTCGATGCGCGGCGCATGAAGACCCTGGTTTATCTGACGGCGGCATTTCTGACAGGCTGCTGTGGCGCTCTGATCTATGTCCAGAAGCAACGCATCTCGCCGGATGCAGCCTTCTCAGTGCTCGACTGGACGGCCTATGTGATCTTCATCGTCGTTATCGGCGGCATCGGCACGGTCGAGGGACCGATCGTCGGCGTCATCGTCTTCTTCCTTCTGCAGAACCTGCTTGCCGGCTATGGCTCCTGGTATCTTTTGATCCTGGGTCTGGTCGCCATTGTCACAATGCTTTTTGCGCCGCGCGGGCTCTGGGGCCTGTTTTCCGACCGCGCTGGCATCCAGCTTTTTCCGGTTCGCCGAATCCTCAAGGGCGGACCCATCGAACACAAAAAAATAGGAGAGCCAAATGGCTGATATCACAACGGATGTACTCATCATCGGAACCGGCCCGGCGGGCTCGGCAACTGCAGCGTTGCTATCCACTTACGGCGTCGAGAACCTGGTGATCAACCGCTACCGATGGCTAGCCAACACCCCGCGCGCCCACATCACCAATCAGCGCACGATGGAGGTGCTGCGCGATCTTGGCCGCGATGTCGAGGACGAAGCTTACATGTTCGCTGCCGAGCAGGATCTGATGGGCGAGAATGTCTTCTGTACCTCGCTGACAGGCGAGGAAATCGGCCGCATGAAGAGCTGGGGCAAGCATCCGCTGTCTCGCGCCGAACATCAGCTCTCCTCACCGAGCTTGATGAACGACCTGCCGCAGACCTTCATGGAGCCGCTGCTTTTCAAGACAGCCTGCTCGCGCGGGACACAGCCGCGCATGTCGACGGAGTATATCAGCCATGAACAGGACGCCGAGGGCGTCACGACAACATGTCTGGATCGGCTGACCGGCAAGCAACTTACCGTCCGGTCCAAGTTCCTGATTGGCGCCGACGGCAGCAACTCGAAGGTCGCCGAGCACGCAAAGCTCTCCTTCGACGGCCGGATGGGCGTCGGCGGCTCGATGAATATCCTGTTCGAGGCTGATCTGTCGCGCCATGTCGCGCACCGCCCCTCGGTGCTCTACTGGGTGCTGCAGCCGGGCGCCGATGTCGGCGGCATCGGGATGGGTCTGGTGCGCATGGTGCGGCCGTGGAACGAATGGCTGATCGTCTGGGGCTACGACATCAACCAGCCGGCGCCAGAAGTGACCGAGGATTTCGCCATCAAGGTCGTTCGCGAACTCGTCGGCGATCAGGAGCTTCAGCCGAAGATCAAGTCGGTCTCGACCTGGACCGTCAACAACATGTATGCGACGACGATGTCGAACGGACGCGTCTTCTGCATGGGCGACGCAACGCATCGCCATCCTCCGTCGAACGGACTGGGCTCCAACACATCGATCCAGGATGCCTTCAATCTCGCATGGAAGCTGTCCATGGTGCTGAAGGGGCAGGCCGGATTGGGTCTGCTGGATACCTACAATGCCGAGCGTGCGCCGATTGCCAAGCAGATCGTGACCCGGGCCAACAAGTCGATCGAAGAATTCGGCCCGATATTCAAGGCGCTCGGATTGTTGGACTCTGTCGATCCCGTCAAGATGCAGGAGAATATGGATTCCCGCTGCAAGGACACGCCAGAGGCGGAAAAGCAGCGCAAAGCGATCCGGGAAGCGATTGCCTACAAAGTCTACGAGTTCGATGCCCATGGCGTCGAGATGAACCAGCGCTACAAGTCGCATGCGATCATCACCGACGGCCAGCCAGAGCCGGCCTTCACAAAAGATCAGGAACTTCATTATCAGCCGACGACGTGGCCCGGCGCGCGCCTGCCGCACGCTTGGCTGTTCAATCATAGCGGCGACAAAGCCTCGACCCTTGATCTAACCGGTCACGGCGTCTTCACCATTCTGACCGGCATCGGCGGAGACAGCTGGGTCGCGGCCGCCAAGGCGCTCGCAAAGGAGCTCAATATCCGGATCGCCACGCACATGATCGGACCGCGCCAGCAATGGCAGGATCTAGTTGGCGATTGGGCCAGCGCGCGCGAAGTCCGGGATTCCGGCGCCATTCTGGTGCGACCCGATCACCACGTTGCCTGGCGTGCAGATTCAGTAGTCTCCGATCCGGAGGCCGAACTGCGCCGCGTCCTGAAATCCGTTCTTGATAAGTGAGAGCATCATGGAAGCACATGAAAAGGGCTTCTTCACGGAAGAAGATTCTGTCGCCGTCGTAACCGGCAGAAATGAGAACGCTAAAGACGAGCGCCTGAAACAGGTGATGGAAGTCATCACCCGAAAACTCCATGAGGCGGTCAAGGAAATCGAGCCGACGCAGGATGAGTGGGTGCAGGCCATTCTCTTTCTCACGCGCACGGGGCAGATGTGCAACGAGTGGCGGCAGGAGTTTATATTGCTGTCCGATGTTCTTGGCGTCTCGATGTTGGTCGACGCGATCAACAACCGCAAACCCTCCGGTGCATCGGAGAGCACGGTGCTTGGTCCGTTTCACGTTGCCGACGCGCCGGAACTGCCGATGGGGGCGAACATCTGCCTCGACCAGAAGGGCGAGGATATGGTGATCGAAGGTCGGATCGTGGATACCGACGGGCAGCCGATCGCCAATGCGCTGCTGGATGTCTGGCAGGCCAACGACGAGGGCTTCTACGACGTCCAGCAAAAGGGGATTCAGCCGGACTTCAACCTGCGGGGCGTGTTCCGTACCGGCCCGGACGGGCGCTACTGGTTCCGGGCGGTGAAACCCAAATACTATCCGATCCCGGACGACGGTCCGGTCGGGAAACTGCTGAAAACGCTGGGCCGCCATCCCAATCGGCCGGCGCATCTCCACTACATTATCAAGGCCGATGGCTTCGAAACACTGATCACCCATATCTTCGACCCCGATGATCCCTACATCAACTCCGATGCGGTGTTCGGCGTGAAGAAGAGCTTGCTTGCCGAGTTCCGGCGTATCGATGACCCCGATCGCGCCAGGGCCTATGAATTCGATGGCGACTTCTGGCACGTCCAGTACGATTTCGTGCTTGCCCGTCTCGGTGAAAAACGGGGCTAGAGCAGTTGCGGGGCCAGTTCGATCTCTTGATTTGCGGAGTTCCGGACGGCCCCAACTTTCCGTAGATCTGATTGATATTGGAACCTTGGGTAAGGAACCGTACCTTCGTACCGTCTTAACTACGCTGCCTTACTCTGACGGGAGGCGATCGACGATCTCTGTTCCTTGGTCGCCCGGCAGGTGCAGTGAAACTTTAAGCATCTACAGCGATTGATCTCACGCGCGTAACGACAAAGGAACGGAAATGACGATCTCTCTCAAGACAGTCGCGCTCCCGGATTTCGGCGCGGTTGGTGACAAGCCGTTGGTACCTTCGCCAACCTACGAAGCTCGCGCCAACGCAGCATATGCAAATGCCAAATGCGACTGGCTGGCCGTTTATGCTGATCGTGAACACTTCGGTAATATCGCCTTTCTCACCGGTTTCGAGCCACGCTTCGAGGAAGCATTTCTTCTCTTGGGTCCGGCGGGCAAGCGCGTATTGATCACGGGCAATGAATCAGAAAGCTACGCGCCACTCGCACGTTTGCCGGGTCTGGACGTTCTGCTCAGCCAGACGCTCAGCCTCATGGGACAGGATAGAAGCCGGTACCCGCGTTTTGCGGACCGGCTCGCTGACGCGGGCATCAAGTCTGGCGACCACGTCGGCCTCATTGGATGGAAATACCTTGAAGAATATGAAGATCAGCAGGCTGATACGGGCTTCTTTGTTCCGGCTGTCTACGTTCAGGCGCTTCAGCGGGTCGTGGGTCCCGCTGGCCGGGTTACCGATCAGACCAGAGTGATCATGCACCCGGAAAATGGCCTTGCGGCGTCGCTTGACGTCGACCAGATCGTACAGTTCGAGTGGGCGGCAACTCGCTGCTCGCTTGCGACATGGCGAATTGTATCAGGGGCAAAGGTCGGTGATACCGAGTTTGATGCAGTATCACGCATGGGTTACGCCGGTGACGCGCTGAACGTTCATACCATGTTCGCCTCGGCGAGCCGTCGAGAGCCCGTAATCGGTCTTCGGAGTGCGACCGGCCGAAAGCTGAACAAGGGAGACGGCGTCACCACAGCCATTGGGCATTGGGGAGCGCTATCTTCCCGTGCCGGTTTGCTGGATGACGGAAACGACGAATTTCTTTCCATCGCCAAGGGTTACTTTCAGGGACTGATTTCCTGGTATGAGACGGCGTCGATCGGCGTATCGGGCGGAACGCTCCATGACGCCGTGGTCGGCAAGCTGGCCGAAGCGAACCTGAAGTCTGCCCTCAATCCGGGCCATCTGGGCGGCTACGAAGAATGGACCAATACGCCGGTTCGCCCGGGCTCCACCGATAAAATTCGTTCGGGCATGCTCTTTCAGGTTGATGTCATCCCCACACCTGTTCCGACTGGCTGGGCTTTGAATTGTGAAGACACGGTCGTCTTCGCAGACCGCAGCCTGCGCGATGAGCTCGCTGCAAAACATCCGGAAGCCGCGCGACGTATCGCGCTCCGCCGCGAGTTTATGAAGAACAGCCTTGGGGTCGAGCTTCGGGATGAAATCCTGCCCTTCTCATCGACCCCGCTCTATCTGGCACCATTTTGGTTGAAAAGCGACGCGGTGCTGGTGCGAGATTAGAGAACCGAAACGCCGACAGGGGAACTGCTGGCCCTCATCGGGTTGAGCAAGCTCGCAGATATCGTCATTAGCCGCGCGCCTTTGTGCTACGCCCCCTTGCAAATTGTTCCGGTCCACGCCAACACAGGGGGCAACGAAGGGGCTAGCGACATGAGCGAATTGGGTCTGGAAATTCACCATGGAGGCCATTGCACGCGCCTGAAATGGCACCGCCTGCGGCGTAGCATGCGGGACCCGCTTTTCTCGCGCGAGGCCATGCGGGCGGGCTTCAAGGAGGGCGCGTCGATGGAGCTCGATCTTCGTGTGCGCGCAGATCGAGGCTTCGTCGTACTGCACGACGCCGTGTTGGAGGGCGAGACGACGGGACGCGGGCCAATTGCCGATAAGATGATGGAAGAACTGCTTTCCGTCCGCATGCAGGAAGGCGGGCGGCCGTTGATCCTCAGCGAAGATCTTTCTGCCATGATGCAAATGGCCCATCCGCGTGCGTCGCTGCAGTTCGACATGAAGGACGATTACGCGACGATCGGTGAGCAGGGGGTTACGCATCTGACGGCGCATTTCAGCAACATCGCCGCTTCGGTGGTGGTCAGCGGTGCCTGCCTTGACCTGATCGTGGCGGTAAAAGAGCGCCTGCCGCATCTGAAGCGGGGTATCGATCCTACCGACAAGTTGGCCGATATCTACGAACGGGAAGGTCTGGCCGCCGTTGAGCGGGAACTCTTGACCGACCTGCGCGGGCCGACGGAGCCGGACATCGTCTACCTTCACTGGCCTCTGATCCTGCGCGCCCACTCCGACGGTTTCGACATGATCGGCCTTTGCCGGGCCGAGGGACGGCGTGTTGATGCCTGGACCTTTACATTGAAGAATCCGGACGCGGGATTTGACGACCAGGAATGGATGAACTTTTCGGCGCTGATGGCGCTGAAACCGGATGAGGTGACTACAGACGAAGCCCCTGCCACAGAGCGCGCCTGGAAACGGCGCGCGACGGTCTGATCAGTCCGTTACCGGCGCCAGACCCTCGATTTCCAGAAGAAATTCGAATTGTCGGGCAAGCCCCGGTGAATAGGCAACAACCGGGCCGCCTTCAGACAGGAGCGCCGAGAGCGCGGGTATGGCGATCGTCGCGCCCGCTTCGCGCGCGATCAGCGCGCCTGCGAGCATATCCCAGGCGTTAAGGTGCCGCTCGTAATAGAGATCGGCCGCTCCCTCGGCCACACGTAGAAGGTCGATCGCTGCGGCACCCATGCGACGATAGTCCATGCCACATTCATGCAGCCGCCGAGAGACCGCAAGGTGTTCGTCGAAGCTCGTCTTGCGCGAATGGCCGAGGATGCAAATGGCATTGGCAGGATCGTTCGTCGCTGCGGCATGAATGGGAGCCCCCTCGCAAAAGGCACCTCGGCCGCGGATCGCCGAGAAAACCGCATCCTTCGCGGCGTCGTAGACCACGCCGATCTCCAGACGGTCCTCGGCGCAGAAGGCGATCGACACACCCCAGTGGCTGAAGCCGCGGATGTAGTTCGTCGTCCCGTCGATCGGGTCGACCACCCAGGTTCCAGCCCTGCCGGCTCCGCCGCCGGTTTCCTCACCCATGAAGGTGTCTTGCGGGAACAGCATAAGCAGCCCGTCGCGAATGGCCTCCTCGGCATTGCGGTCGGCTATGGTTACGAAATCCTGCAGGCCCTTGTTCTCGACCTTCAATTCGGAACCCATTTCCCTGCGGAAGCGAGCCGCCTCGCGGCCAACACGGCGGGCGATCTCGATCGCAGCCGCGGCACGGGCCTCAAGGGCGGAGGAATCGAATGCGGAACTCATCAGGCAGTCCTTCTCGTGATCAGCGAAACGGGCGTGAATTCTATGCGCGCCGTCATGTCGGGCTTGGCGATTCGGCTAGTTAGCAGGTCGATGGCCCTTTCGGCCTGCAGGTCGCAGGGTTGGCGGATGGTCGTGAGTTCGTAGGCGGCCCAGCTTGCCTGGGGAATATCATCGTGGCCGATGACGCGTATGGCGGGCGCGTCTTGACGGCTGCAGCCCGCCATCAGCCGGTCGATCACGCCGCAGGCCATGTAATCATTGGCGCAGAAGACGCCGTCGATGCCGGAGGAGACAAGCCCAGACGCCGTCTCGAAGCCGCTTCGATAGTCGTTTACGGGGGCGGATAATAGCTGTGCCTCAAGGCCACGCTGGCGGCAGCGGGCAAGGAAGGCCTCGCTGCGGCGGCGTGCCGTGTACGAGACAGAGGACGCGGCAATCGCGGCGAGGCGCTTGGCGCCTTTATCGATCAGGTGATCGGCGGCCAGGTGCCCGGCGGTGCGGTCATCGGAAACGATGCGATCGACGAAGGGGATGTCGTCGCCCTTGTTGATCAGCACGATCGGCACGCCGTCGGCGGCGCACTGCTCGCAAATCTCCGTCGGCGGCGCGTCCGATGTGACGATCACGCCGGAGACGGCATAATGCAGAAGCTGGCCGATGACGGTCGACGTATCCGCCTCCTTCGAGGTCGGCAGCAGGATCGGACGGAAATTGCGGGAAATGAGCGTCCGCGTGAGATGCTCGATCTGAAGCGTGCGGAACGGATTGTCGAGCCCTGCCGCGACGACGCCGACGAGATCGGAGCGCTTGTTCGTCAGGCTGCGCGCGAGATAGTTGACGCGGTAGCCCAGCTCCTTGGCCGCTTGGTAGACCTTTTCGCGTGTCTTTGACGAAACGCTCGCATCCGGCGTGAAGGCGCGCGATACGGCCGCGCGCGAGACACCTGCCACGCGCGCCACGTCGAAGGACGTTACCCGGCGCGGTCCTTTATCCTTGTCCGCCAAATTTTCCATCCCCACCAGGCGCGGTGCGCATCATGTCCGGCAAATCCGTGCAGATGCCGAGCACCGGCAGTCTCATTATCTCATCGAGGATCGCCCGTCTTTCCTCGTGCCACAGCACGATTTCGCGGCCTTCGCCGAACGCGCGTGCCATCAAAGCCGGAGTGACCAGATCCTGAGGCCGTTCGCCGGCTCTCTCCCAGCAGAGATGCAGGATATCGGCGCCCGCCTCGTCGCCGAGCGCATGCGGATCGTGACCGACGCGGATCAGGACGGAAAGCGGATAATCGCAGCCCGCCTCGCGCAGCTCGCGGACCTGCGCTGTATCGAAGGAACCGAGGCAGGCGAAGCGCTGGTTCTTTTCGGCGAGATGCTTCCAGCAGAGAAGTCCCGTGCCCGGCGCCTTGAGCTCGATGTAAAGGCCCGTGTTGGTCTGCCGCCCAAGTGCTGCGACTGCTTCGAAAGTTGGAACGTTGACGCCTTCGAGGGCGGCAAGCTCGGCGGCCGTCATCTCGGAAATATGGCGGTCGATGCCGAAAACGCGCTCCAGATGATCGTCGTGGGAGACCACAACCACGCCGTCCTTGGTGAGTTGCGTATCGAGCTCCCACATTTCCGCGCCCAGGTCGGCGGCGCGCTGGAAGGCTTCGAGCGTGTTCTCCCGCTCATGGCCGCTTGCACCGCGATGGCCGATGCAGAAAGGCAGCCTGCCCTTGCTGACAGGCCAGCCGTAGCGCTCGAAGAAGGTCGAAAAATCGCGTTGCATCAGAGCTTCCGTCCGGTTTCGTCGAAAACGAGCACGTTGCGGCTGTCGATTGCCCAGGTGACCTCGTCGCCGATCCTGATATCGTGGCGAACCGGCTGGATGGAGCGCAGCAACGGTCCGCCGGCAAGCTTTACGTCATAGAGATTTTCACGGCCCTGCGTTTCGGCGAAATTCACGATGCCAGTGACCGGCACGTCGCCCGCCGGATTATAGTGCTCCGGCCGCACCCCCAGCATCAGCTTGGTTCCTTCGTCGGCGGCGACCGAAACGGGAAGTGGAACCTTGATCTCGCTGCCTGGAATGGAAAAGGCACCCTGTGCCGCCACGCCGTGGAGGAAGGTGATCGGCGGATTACCGAGGAAGCCGGCAACAAAGGCGGTGTGCGGGTCGTTGTACATCTCTGCCGGTGTTGCGATCTGTATGATCTCGCCTTCTTTCATGATGGCGATGCGGTCGCACATGCTCATGGCCTCTACCTGATCGTGGGTGACCAGGATTGCTGTGATGCCCGTCTCGCGCTGGATGCGGCGGATTTCCGAGCGCATCTCCAGCCGGAGCTTTGCATCGAGATTGGCGAGCGGCTCGTCGAGAAGCAGGACGTCGGGCCTGCGGATCAGCGCGCGGGCAAGGGCGACACGCTGCTGCTGCCCGCCAGATAGCTCCGAGGGGCGCCGGCCCATCAAGTTGCCGATCTGCACGAGCGTAGCGATGCCGTCGACCTCCTTACGGATATCGGCTGAGGGCATACCCTTGACCTTCAGCGGAAAGCCGATGTTTTCGGCAACGGTCATGTGCGGGTAGAGCGCGTAGGACTGGAAGACGACACCAACATTGCGGGCCTGACTCGGAAGGTTGGTCACGTCGCGGTCGCCGAAGAGGATGCGGCCGCCGGTCGGGCGATGGATGCCGCAGATAGCAAAGAGCGTCGTCGACTTGCCGCAGCCCGAGGGGCCGAGCAGGGCCAGCATCTCCCCATGCGCCACTTCAAGGGTCATGTTTTCGATCACCTTGGTGGCGCCGAAGCTCTTCGAGAAACTGTCGAGGAGGATACGCATCAGCCTTTACTCCCTCCGCCGTAGATATTCATGAGATACTTGTGGAAGAACGCGTAAAGCAGCAGCACCGGGATCACATAGAACACGCCCACGGCCTTGAAGGTGCCGAAGTTGAAGTTGTTGTCATCGGCGATCAGTCCCGCAAGATAGACCGAGAGCACCTGTACTTGACCGCCCGGCGCCAATACCTACGGCAGGATGAATTCTCCCCAGCCCGAAAGGAAGGAGAAGAGCGCCAGCGCCATGATCGCCGGCCGCACCTGCGGCAGTACGAGGCTGCGCCAGACGCGGAAGCGCGAGGCGCCGTCGACGACGCCCGCCATTTCTATTTCCCAGGGCACGCTGTCGTAGAAGCCCTTCATCAGCCATATGCCAAGCGGCAGGTCGATGGCAGCCTTCACAAGGATGACGCCGATCAGCGAGTTATAGAGGCCGACCATCTGCAGCACGATGAAGATCGCGATGATCAGCGTGACCGACGGAAAGGCATGGAGCACCATGACCCCGGCGAGAAAGAAGCCGCGGGCAGGTACGTTCAAACGTGACAGCACGTAGCCCGCCATCGACGAGACGATGAGTACCACGGTCGTTGTGCTCGCCGTGAAGATAAGCGTGTTCAGCGTCACCAGCCAGATGTTCGGTTTTCCGGGCGGTGTTTGCCAGAGGAATGACCAGTGGCGAAGGGTGAGCGAATCCGGGATCAGCGACGCGGGCTGCTTGTCGGTGATGGTGTCGATGAAAAGATAGGCATACATCAGCACCAACGGCAGGCTGACGATGGTGAGCGCCAGAATGACCGGCCAGGTGCGGTAGTTTGCCGAGGGCTGCGATTTCTGCGCCATGATCAATCCTCGATGAGCGGTCGCGCAACCAGCGCCGTGTAGTTGAAGACGCGCAGATAGGCGAGCGACAGGATTATGCCGATTGTCACGAGTACCAGCGCCATGGCGGCGCCGAGGCCATATTCCAGATTACCTGCATAGTTATTGAGTGCCGTGTGATAGGCGGCAAGGGACCAGACTTCAGTGGCCTTGCCTGGCCCGCCCCGGGTCGAAAGCAGGATTTCGTTGAAGGAGGCGAGCAGCGACAGCGTTTGATAGCAGGTGACAAAGAGGATCGGCCAGCGCATCTGCGGCAGTATGATATAGCGGATCTGCTGCCAGCGGCTGGCGCCATCCACCTCGCTTGCGAAGAATTGGCTCTTCGGGATTGCTTTCAGCGCAGAGGAAAAGACCAGCATGCCCATCGAGGCGCCGATGAAGCCGTTGATCAGCACAACGAAGAACCAGGCATTGTAAGCGTTGTCGAGCAGGTAGTTCTTCGGCGGGTACCCGAATTTGCTCATGAGGGTGGAGATGAAGCCGGTATCCCAGGCGAGCCATTTCCACATCAGCACATAGATGACGACGGGCGTGATCCGCGGCAGAAGCCAGACAGACCGGAAAATCGCCGCCGGCGCATCCGGCATATAGTGTGTCCAGATCGCCAGCAGCATGGCGTAGCTCGTGTTGAAGAGCACGAGCACAAGGGCGACGTAGAGCAATGTGTTGAAGAGGACCTGTGCCATGTCCGGCGAGGAGGCGATGCGCGAGAAGTTCTCCGTCGTCCAGCTCCAGCCGGTATAGGTCGCTTTGGCGAGGCTTTCCTTTTGCTCCGATGTCATTTTGATGCCGAACTTGTCGAGCGAGGCGAAGAGTTCTTCCTTGTTCGAGAATCGCAGATTGGCAACGGAACGGTTAAACTGCTCCGAGATTTGCTTGACCTCCCGCGTCGACGGCCGGTCCTCAAGATCCTTGATCATGCGCTCGGCTTCGCGACGTGAGGGGAAGACTTCGCCGAGGTGTTTTTCGTGCAGTTCCTTGGCGATGCCTGGCTCGAGCCCAAGGCCGTCGAGGCCCTTGATCCCTTCTTCGTCGATCACGTAGCGCGGCTCGGTAAGCTGCTGCACGACGTCCGGCATTTCGTCCTTGAGCGCGATGAGAGAGTTCGGCGCGACTTGATAGGCGCCGCCGGAAATGCCCGTGGCTGTCGTCATGCTGGTGAAGGAAAAGACGGCGGTCAGCACCACCGGCATCAGAAAAAACAACAGAATCATGAGCGCTGCAGGCGCGATCATTACGAGGCCAAGCGTTCTGGACGTTCTCATGGCATCCTCCGCAAAGAGTCCGGGCGGACGACGCCGCCCGGAGCGTTGCTTGCGCCTAGCGGATGACGATCTTGTCGCCGAGCGTGCTCTTCAGCTCGCTCTCGACATCGTTGGCAGCGGCATCGGGGGTCTTGGCGCCCGTCCAGGACGCTTCGAGGCCCTTCCACATGATGTTCCAGTACGTGCCGAAATCGGCATTGTTTGGCATCGCATTGGCATAGGGCAACAGGCGCTCGGTCGCTTCACGCGTCCACCGATCGGAGGAGTAGAGCTCGATTTCGGTTTCGGCCTTCGAAATGCCGAGATGGGCGGATTTGACCGCATGCAGCACGTTGATGCGCGGCTCGGAGGCGATCTTGACCAGCTGGGCGGCGATCTCGGTGTCGTCCTTGTCGTGGCCCGAGGTCAGAAGATAGACGAGCGGATGCGTCAGCGTGTTGGCCTTGCCGCCTTCGCCGGCCGGAATCAGCGTGAAGACGACATTACCGAAGAAGTCCTTCAGGCCTTCCTGATTGACATAGCGCGCGTAGTGCCAGGTGCCGCCGTGCCAGATGCCGGCTTTGCCGGAGGCGACTTCCTTCCACCACTGATCACCGGGCATGCCGATATGGTTTTTCTTGGTGACGCCATCCTTCACGGCATCGGCGAAGAACTGGTAGGTGCGCTGCATCGCCGCCTTATCGAAGACGAGCTTGCCACTCTCTTCCATCGTACCGCCGAAACTGGTATAGAACTGCCAGAAATCGGGGCCGTTGGTATTGCGCGGATAGAAACCGTAACCTGGCTGGACGAGGCCCTTGTCCTGCATCTTCTTGGCGTCTTCCAGCACGTTTTTCATTGTATAGCTGCCGTCCTTGACCTTCTGCGGCAGTGCGTCGAGATCGGCATCGCTATAGCCGATTGCCTTCATGTAGGGCTTCCAGAAGAACATCGGGCGGGATTCGGCATCCTGCGGAATGCCGTAGACTGTGCCATTGAAGGAGGCGATGGTCATCAGATTTTCATAGATGTCATTAAGCGGCCAGGAATCGAGATCGACGTAGTCCTCGATTGGCACGATCAGGCCGGACTGCGCCCAAGGGCCAATGTCCTCGTGGCCGGTGACGACGATATTCGGCGCGGTCTTGGCTTCCGCGGCAAGCGTCATCGCCTGCTTAAAGTCCTCCCAGCCGCTATAGGCCTTTTTCTCCACCTTGATCTTGAGGTCTTCGCCCTTGATCGCGGCTTCCCGCTGGAGCTGCTCGGCTGCAATGTCGATCGCGTCCAGGCGATAGACGTCGTTCGGGCCCGTGCCGCCGGCCCAGACCGTGATGGTCACGTCCTTGGCAAAGGACAGCGCGGTGGTCGAGGCCAGGATGGCGACTGCGACGGTCATGCACTTCAATGTCGGCAGAATAGTCATCTCTTCATCTCCCAGATGATCGGTGTGAACCTCTTTGCGGGCCATCACCATTGCTGACGACCGCCTGGAGGCCCCATGAAAAGCACGAACGAATTCGCTCTTAGGGGTCCTCTGTAACGGTCGAATGACAAAATGAGCACGTGTGCAAAAATGATTATGACGCGGTAATAAAACATTGCAAGCGGGGTTTTTCGCCGCTACGGATCGGCTTCAACGATCTTGTCAGATGTGGAAAATTGCGCGGCTTCAGCCGCCATCATCGGAGATTTCATCATGAAGACCGTTTTCGTACTTTTTGATTCCCTTAATCGGCATATGCTGGGCGGCTATGGTGGAACACGCATTCCGACGCCAAATTTCGACAGGCTGGCCGCGCGGACGGCGGTCTACGACAAGCACTACGTCGGCTCGCTGCCATGCATGCCCGCGCGACGCGATCTCCTGACCGGGCGCCTGACGTTCCTTCATCGAAGCTGGGGGCCGCTCGAACCATTCGACAACGCATTTCCGGAATTACTGAAGACGGCGGACGTCCATTCGCACCTGATCACGGATCACTATCACTATTGGGAGGACGGCGGCGCGACCTACCACAATCGCTACAACACGTTCGACTTCATCCGGGGTCAAGAAAGCGATCCGTGGAAGGCGATGGTCCAGCCTCATTGGGAGCGTCTGCGCGAGAAGTACCACCATAATCAGACCGCAAGCGGGCCGATCAGCAAGTACAATCCGTATATGATCAACCGCGAGTTCATCAAAAAGGAAGAGGATTTTCCGTCCGTTCAATGCTTCGCGCGTGGGTTCGAATTCCTCGATATCAACCGCGACGCGGACAACTGGCTCTTGCAGATAGAAACTTTCGATCCGCATGAGCCCTTCTTCGCGCCCGAGAGATTCAAGGAGCCATTCAAGACGGGCTGGAACGGTCCGATCCGCGACTGGCCACGCTATGGTCGCGTCGAGGAACTTCCCGAAGAGGCTGACGAGCTTCGCGCCAACTACTATGCGATCGTATCTCTCTGCGACTTCCTTCTCGGACAGTTGCTCGATTACTTCGATGAGCACGATCTATGGAAGGACACTGCGCTCGTCGTCACTACCGATCACGGATTCCTGCTCGGCGAACATGACTTCTGGGCGAAGAACCGCATGAATATGTACGAAGAGATCGTACATATCCCGCTCTTCATCCATGACCCGCGTAATCCCGGCGGCCGGCGCGTGGCCCGTCTGACCCAGTCGATCGACGTCGGTCCGACATTCCTCGATCTGTATGGGGTTGAGCCGCCTCCGGAGACGGAGGGAAGGTCGCTTCTTCGCGACCAGGCAAGGGAGGCCGTCATATTCGGCTATTTCGGCGGCGCAGTGAACGTCACCGACGGACGATACACCTACCATCGCTTCCCGAAAGACATCGAGACGCAGGAAATCTTCCAATACACGCTGATGCCGACCCACATCACGCAACGGTTCACGCCGGAGGAACTCGCGTCATCCACGCTGGCCAAGCCGTTTGGCTGGACGAAGAACGTACCGCTCTTGAAGGTACCGGTCACCGAGCGCTCGCCGATGTATTCGAACTACGGTCCGGGCGCCCTCCTCGAAAAGGAGACCCGACTTTACGATCTGCTCAACGATCCTGGTCAAGCTCGTCCACTGAAAGACGAGGCATTAGAATCCAGGATGACGGCAATCATGGCATCACTGATGCGGGCAAATGAAGCGCCGCTTGAGGCATTCGAGCGACTGGGCATTAGCTAGACGGACCGGAGTTTGTCCGTCTCTATTGCGCTTTGCATGAGGTGCCGCTGTCCAGAATCTTGTCGATCGTGATGGAAAAGCTGTGAATTCGTCCACCGGTCGCAGTGAAGATCGAGTTCGAGACGGCCGCGGCTACGAAGCCTTCTTGCGACGCAGCTGCTTTGCGAAAGCCGGACCAAATTTCCGGCCCAGCGACGGATCGTCTCATACGAAACATAAGGCCATGTACCAGCAGCATCTCCTCGACCAGGCGCGGGCTCGGCGGAAACCGAAAGATAAAGCCGAACCACCGGACGCTGCGGCATTTAAAGCGCCACCATATGACCGGGGGAGACCTCCAGATATTGCAGGGGCTGGAGCTTGTGGTCGATCGGCCGGATGGGGCTCTTCAGTTCCTCGTTCACTGGGCCGCGGTGTTCACGTCGACGGTCCGGATCCGGAATCGGCACCGCCGACATCAGCTTTTTCGTATAGGCATGCTGGGGGTTGTCGAAGACGGCAGCACGCGGTCCGATCTCGACGATCTCGCCGAGATACATGACCGCGACGCGATGGCTGACGCGCTCGACAACCGCCATGTCGTGCGAGATGAACAGGAAGGCGAGGTTGAGGCTCTGCTGCAGATCGAGCATCAGGTTGATGACCTGCGCCTTGATCGACACGTCGAGCGCGGAGACGCTTTCGTCCGCGACGATCACTTTGGGCTCGAGCGCCAGCGCCCGTGCGATGCAGATACGCTGACGCTGACCGCCGGAGAATTCGTGCGGATAACGCGACGCCATATCTGGGGAAAGTCCCACTTTCACCAGCAGATCGGCGACGGTATCGCGGGCCTGCTTCGCGGTTCCCATGCCGTGCTCCAGATAGGGTTCGGCGATCGCGGCGCCGACCGTCATGCGCGGGTTGAGGCTGGCGAAGGGATCCTGGAAGATCATCTGCACGGATTTCCGCATCTCGCGTAGACTCTTCCTGTCGAGGGCCAGCATCTCCTTGCCCTCGACCAGCACCGATCCGCTCTGAGGCTCGATCAGCCGCATAATGGCGCGACCGGTTGTCGACTTTCCGCAGCCGGATTCGCCGACGAGCGAAAGCGTTTCACCGGCATGGAGGTCGAAGGAAACGTTCTCGACCGCATGGACGCGGCCGCTCAGCTTGCCGAACAGACCGGAATGGATATCGAAACGCCGGACAAGATTCTTGACCTCAAGCACCGGACGCTGCGCAGAGGCGACCGTGTCGGTTACCTCGGTTGGCACATCGGATTCGCCCGTCTTGGTATTGACGACGGGAAATCGCAGCGGCCGCTTGTAGTCCTTCATCGAGCCGAGAACAGGCACCGCTGACAGCAAGGCGCGCGTATACGGATGGCTGGCCCGATAGAAAATATCGCTCGTGATACCCGTCTCCACCTGCTCGCCGCGATACATGACGACGGTGCGGTCGGCGATCTCGGCGACCACTCCCATGTCGTGGGTGATGAAGAGGACGGATGTTCCTTCTTCTTCCTGGAGCATCTTGATGAGGTCGAGGATCTGCCCCTGGATCGTCACGTCAAGTGCGGTCGTCGGTTCGTCGGCGATCAGCAGCTTCGGCTTGCTCGCAAGTGCCATGGCGATCATCACGCGCTGGCGCATACCGCCGGAAAAACGGTGCGGATATTCATCGAAGCGCGACGCGGCCGAAGGGATGCGCACCTTGTCGAGCAGCCGAATGGTCTCCTTCTTCGCCTCGGCCTTGCTCATATTCGTGTGGCAAAGCAGGGCCTCGGAAATCTGGTCTCCGATCGTAAAGAGCGGATTAAGGCTCGTCATCGGCTCCTGGAAGATCATCGCGACGTCATTGCCGCGCACCTGGCGCATCTCGCTTTCGGGCAGCGCAAGAATATCGCGGCCTCCGAGCATGATGCGGCCCTCGATGCGGCTGGAATCGGCCTGCAGAAGCCGCATGATCGAGAGCGAAGTAACGCTCTTGCCGGAGCCGGATTCCCCGACGATCGCCACCGTCTCGCCCGGCGCCACCGTGAAAGAGACGTCGCGAACGACCGGCTTCCATTCGCCGTCCACCAGGAACGAAGTCGTCAATCTCTCAACGGCAAGGACGGGCTGTTCTGTCCGGATCGTTTGGGCTTGGAAGCTGCTCATGTTCGTTTCCTCTCTTCGTACGGGAGCGATCGGAATTAATCCGGCCAGCGCAAAAGACCGGCGAAGCGGCGCTTGCTGCGCTCTTCCAGCGGCGTGGCGATGATCTCGTTCGAGGCGCGGGCCTTGTCCAGCTCCTCAACGAGACGGCTGGCGACAACCGTCTCTTGACCGGGATGCAGGTTGCACGGGTCGAGATAGAAGTGGTTGTGCTCCACTTCGTGATCCCGCACGATGACCGGCGGATTGCCGCGGGCAAGCGCATCTGCCAGATCCCAGGCGGTGATATGGGCCTCTTGTAGCGAGAGGATCACGCGCATGCGGTCGAGCGGATTGTTGGTCGGATCCGGCTCGATCACGGCCTTGACGCCGGAACGGCCATTGAGCGTCTCCTGCCAGAGCTTCAGATAGCCAATTTCCCGGGCGCGGATGCCGGCGTGGTCACGTTTTTCCCAGGCTTCCAGCGCCGCCATGACGCCGTAGACGCTCTCCTTGCCGACCTTCATGCCGCGGCCAATCCCCATATTCTGCAGGAAGGCATTGCGTACCAGTTCCTTCTTGCCGGCGACGATGCCTGAGGTCGGGCCGCCGAGAAACTTGTGGCCGGAATAGAGGACGATGTCGGCACCCTGCTCGAGGAAGATGCGCAGATCATACTCAGAGGCGGCATCGACGATGACCGGAACGCCCTTGGCGTGGGCGATCTCGCAGAATTCCTTGAGGCTCAGCATCGCATAGTCGACGACATGGTGCGAAACGACATAAACAGCGGCGGCGGTCTTCTCGGTGATCGCATATTCCATGTGAAAGCGATGCGTCGACGTCGCCTGACCGATGAGAACGGCTTTGCCGCCCGCAAGCCGGATCGCCTGGTCGACCGGAGCGCCATAGCTGACGACATGCCCCATCTGAACCAGAACCTCGTTCTTTTCCGGCGTAGCATCCGGCAGCTTCTCGATCGCCAGCAGATTATTGCCGGTGATCGTCGCCGCCACCGCAAGGCTGATGCCGGAGGAGCAAGAGGCGGTAACGAAGCCCGCTTCAGCGCCCGTCAGACGCGCGATCACGGTGCTCGCCTTGCGCTGCAAGTCGTTGATCTCGACAAATTGCGGCAGGATCGCCGACATGGCGGCAATTGCCTCGGGAACCACGATCGAGGCGCCGAGGCTGGTCATCGTGCCCGATACATTGATGACCTGTCGAAGGCCGAGGGATGGGCGGACGTCATCTGTCATGTTCATCTCCAGAATTTTTTACTGTCGAGACCTGTGGTTGTGAAAATGCCGCATCGACAGCTATGCCATAATAATGTAATGAGCTCTCGAATTTCGAATGGGAGTCGAAGCTTGGATACGAAGTCATCATCCGTCGATTACCCCGATGAGCCCGAAGCGGATGTCGACAATGGGGTGAAATCCACGCGACGGTCGCGCGTCAGCGGCATCGACCGCGCGCTGCAGGTGATTGATTATCTTTACGAAACCGGTTCTCCGGCCGGCGCCTACGCTATCGCCAAGGCCGTCAAGGCGCCGCTGTCCACGGTTTACGTCATCATCGACGACCTGATCGAAAAGAACATGCTGGCGCGCAATGCGGACGGCTCGATCTGGCTCGGCGCGAGACTCTACCATTACGGTCTCGCCTATGCGCGTTCGCTGGACTTCATGAGCGTCGCCACCCATGAGATGCACGATCTCTGCCGTCAGGCGGGCGAGACGGTGCAGGTCTGCGGCCGCGACGGCGACCACATGCTCGTTCTCGCCATGGCGGATGGTCCGAGCCATTTTCAGGTCGCCTCGCGTGTCGGCACCCGCGTTCCGCTGAACTGGACGGCCTCCGGCAGGCTGCTGGTTGGCCATCTCCCGGAAGCCGAACGCATCGAGCTTTTCAGGCGTTGTGCGCGTTCCTCGCCGACGGGGCGTGCCGACGTCGATCCGGATACCCTGTCTGCTGCGGCCGCAAGTGCGTTCGAAACGCGGCTTTCGATCCAGGCGGGAGAATCGGACTATGCGGTTGCATGCATCGCCTCGCCGATCTGCGACCGCGACGGCAAGTGCGTCGCGACGATTTCGATCGTCCTGCCCGAGCAGAAGGCCTTTTCTGACGAGAGCCACTATACCTCCCAGGTCATCGCCTCGGCGCAGAAGATCGAAAAGCTGATGGGCTGGCGCAGCCATTGAAATCTGCTTCCTCTCAGTCGTGCAAGGCGACGATCGCCTCGATCTCGACGGTAATATTGCCCGGCAACGAGCCGAAACCGACAGCGGAACGCGCGTGCTGGCCGGCGTCGCCGAAAACCTCGATCAGCAGGTCCGAACAGCCGTTGATGACGCTCGGATGATCCTCGAAATGCGGCACGGCATTCACCATGCCGAGTAGCTTGACGACCCGCTTCACCCGTGACAGATCGCCGAGCGCATCATGCATGACGGCGATCAGGTTGATGCCCGTGAGCCGGGCATGCTTGTAGGCATCGCCGACGCCGACGTCGGCACCGACCTTGCCCGCATGCAGGAAGCCATCGGCCTCCCGTGGACCCTGGCCGGAAAGGTAGAGTATGTTGCCTTCCCGCACATGCGTCACGAAATTGGCGATCGGTGGCGGCGACGGCGGAAGCTCGATGCCGAGCGAGGAGAGGCGCTGATAGGGCGCGCTCTGACTTTTGCCGGCGGTTGCTGGGGACTGGTTCACGCAAACTCCTGTCATGCGATTTTCTGATTGGCTCGGCTGTTAGCGATAAGAGTAACCATGGCTGTGGCGAACGAGCTTGCGGGCTCTCGGAATGTAGCGGCTGGCGGCGACCGCTTCGGCACCGATGACGGCATAACGAGGCTCGAACAGCTTCGTGAGGACCGAGACATCGCCATTCGAATCGGTGGCTTCCAGCTCGGAATCGATCAGATCGAAGATGGTGAAATCGGCGTCAGCGCCAACGGAAAGTCGATTTTCCATGGACAGCTTGATGACGGAGGCGGGCGCATGGGTAACCGCCTCCACGACCTTGTCGAAAGGCATCCCGACCGAAAGCAGCTTCGACATGGTTGTCGCGAGATCCCAGACCGGGAAATTCATCGAATGGCCGTGCAGATCCGTCGAGATGGAGAAGGGTAACAGGCCGCGCTTGATTGCAGCCTCCGCCACCTTGAACGAGAACGACGCACCGCCATGACCGATATCGAGGCGGATGCCTTCGCCAGCACAGCGCTCGGCGAGATTGAAAAGGTCCTCGTCCTCCATGATGCTGCTACCGGCCTTGCCGTTGAAGCAGTGGGTGACCACATCGCCGGGGCCGAGGATCTCAAGGACTTCGTCGTAAAGGGCAGGCGGCTCGCCGACATGCACCATCATCGGGATCTTGAGAATCTTGGCGATCTTCTTGCCGAGCTTGACGGGCGTAGCGCCCCATGAGCCGGTGATGACATGGCTGGCGCGCACCTTGATGCCGACAATATGCTCGCTGTTTTGCCCATAGACCTCGAGAATGCGGTCGAGATCGATATCACGGATATCCCTCAGTTCCGTTACGCGGTTGCAGGCAACGAGGCCGATGGAGCCGAGATTGAGGAAAGCCTTGATGCGCTCGCGCGACGGCTCGATGATATATTCGCGGAAGCCGTGAAAATTGGCCTCGCCGGCGGACCCCGCATCGACTAGCGTCGTGACGCCGCGCTCGGCGCCACATTCCGACGGGCGGATCGAGATGTCGGTCCCGCCGTGCCAGATATGGACATGCAGGTCGACCCAACCGGGTGAAATCCAGGCGCCCTTGCCCTCGATGCATTGCACGTCGCCCGCAGCGGCCAGCGACGGACCGATCTCGGCGATCCGGCCGTTAGCGTCGACGAGAATATCGACCGCGGCGTTCGGCGCGTCGGCACCGAAAGCCATAGGCTTCACATTGGTGATGAGGAGGGGCTTCATCGCCTTGTCAGCGGAAGACATGACCTACAAATCCTTTCTGAGTCTTGGATCGAGAATATCCCGTAGCCCGTCGCCGACCATCTGCAGCGAGAGCACGGAGAGAATGATGGCAAAGCCGGGAAAGAGCGTCATCCAGTCGGCCTGGCCGATATATTGCCGGCCGGCGGCGATCATCGTTCCCCAGGTCGGAATTTCGGGGCTGACGCCGAGACCGAGGAAGGAAAGTCCCGCCTCGGCGAGCATCGCGCTCGCAAACAAGAAGGTGCCCTGCACCAGAATTGGCGAGAGCAGGTTGCGCAGTACATGCCGCGTCATGATGTGGGGTGTGGAAATGCCGAGTGCCTTTGCGGCTTCCACGTAGGGCAGTTCACGGATGACCAGCGTCGAGGCGCGCACGATACGCGCCAGCCGCGGCGCGTAGACGACCGAGAGTGCGATGATGACTGTCGCGAGCGACGGGCCGAGCGCTGCGACCAGCGCGATCGCCAGCAGAATGTCCGGAAAGGCCATCATGGCATCGATCAGGCGGGCAATCGGTGCATCGAGCTTCTTGAAGAAGCCGGCGAGCAGGCCGAGCGTCACACCGATGACCGCCGAGAGCGTTACCACGGCCACGCCGACCAGCAGCGACAAGCGCCCGGCATAGATGGTCCGTGAGAAGATATCGCGGCCGAATTCGTCCGTACCGAAGAAGAAGGTTCCGCTCGGCGGCTTCAGCCGGTTCACGATCGAAAGCTTCGACGGCGAATAAGGCGCAATCCAAGGTGCAAGCACGGCAAGCACCACGAAGATCGCCAGGATCAGCACGCCGAAAGCGACAGTCCTGCGCTTCAGCAGGCGCCTGAAGAACTTGCTGCGCTCGCTCTGTATGGGTTTCGAAGCAATATCGGTCATCAGTAGCGCACCCTCGGATCGATCAGCAGATAGAGCATGTCGATGGCGAAATTGATCAGCACATAGAGCGCGGCGATGACCAGCAGTGCGCCCTGGATGACCGGATAGTCGCGGCGAAGCACTGCGGAAACGACCAGATTGCCGACACCCGGCAGGCCGAAGACGGTCTCCGTGACGACCGCACCGGAAATCAGCACGGCTGCGGTGAGGCCTATCACCGTCAGGATCGGGATCAGCGCATTCTTCAAGGCGTGCTTCAGGACGACGCGGCGCTCGATCAGGCCCTTGGCGCGAGCGGTGCGGATATAATCATCTCCGAGCACGTCGAGCATCGAGGCCCGCGTGAAGCGCAGGATGAGCGCCGAAGAGACGATTCCGAGCGCAAAGGCGGGCAATGTGAGGTGATACATGCGATCGAGGAATGTCGAACCGGGACCGCCATAGCCCGACACCGGGAAGAGGCTGAAGCGGACGGCAAAGAACTGTATCAGGATAAGGCCGAGCCAGAAGCTCGGGATGCTGGCAGCCAGCATTGCGACCGTCGTCGCCGCCTGGTCAACGAGGGAGCCGCGGCGATAGGCGGCATAGATGCCGATCGGTAGCGCGATGATGCTGGCAATCAGAAGCGAAAAGACGGTCAGGAAGAAGGTCGGCTCGGCGCGATCGAGCAACGCGGACGTGACCGGCATGTTGAGGAAGATCGACTGGCCGAGGTCGCCCTTCAGCAGTTGGCCGATATAGTAGACATATTGGACGAGCAGCGACTGGTCGAGGCCGAGGTTGGCGCGAAGATCGGCAATGTCCTGAGGCGTCGCATCCGGCCCGAGCATCACGGCCGCAGGATCGCCGGGCGTGACACGCACGATCACGAAGACAATAGTGACCACGAGGAACATGACGACGATCATGCCGAACAGGCGTTGTAGGATGTAGCGTATCATGGATATCCGATCCTCAGGACAGCCCGAGACCGGCCGCCATGCAGCCAGTCTCGGGCGTCACCGTTACATCTTGATCGAAGCGTTCCAGAAATACGGCCACGGAGCCGGATCAACGCCCTCGAGTTTGGTGGATTCCGCAGCAAGCGCGTTGAAATCACCGATTTTCATGAAGGCGACATCGCTGTAGATGGCCTTCTGAACGTCAGCCCACAGTGCCACCCGCTTGGCCGGATCGACCTCCGACGTGAAGGCATCGACCGCCGCCTTGCGGACCGGCGTATCCCACCAACCTGGCGAGCTGGTCGAAAGCGCTCCAATCAGCGCCGGCTCGGGAAGGAAGGGGCTGTGGGTGATATAGATGTCCCAAAGCTTCGGATCGGTGCGGCGCTGCGTCAGCGTCGCCCAATCGACCACCTGCATGTCGACGGTGAAGCCGGCAAGCTTCAGATATTCCGCGGCGACCTGCGCCATCTTGTAGTGGAATTCGTACTGCCGGCTCGTCAGGATACGAAGCGGTTCGCCATTGTAACCCGCCTTCTTCAATGCCTCTGCAGCACCCTCCGGGTCGGCGAGGTTGTAGGCGCCCTCGACACCGGCATCGGTGTGCCAGGAATAGGCGTCGGGATAGATGTCGCCGTCAAGCGTGTAGAAATCCGTGCTGCCGAAGGCAGCCGCCATCATGTCTTCCATGCTGAGCGCCTGGCGGATCGCCTTGCGGACCTCGACGTTCTTGGCGATGCCTTCCTTGGTATTGAAGACGAAGACTGGATAGCCGAAGGGTTTCAGCATGATCGGCTGGGTTGCGCTCGAGCCTTTCAGCTTGTCGAAGGACTCGACGGGAAGCGAGTCGACATAGTCATACTGACCGGAGACGGCGGCCTCGACTCGGGTGTTCGGATCCGGAACCGGCACGAAACGGATTTCGTCGAGATACTGGTGGCGTGCGCCGCCATAGCCGTCGCTCTCGCCGTCACGCGACTTGTAGCCGTCGAAGCGTGTGAGCTGGATATACTGGTCCGCCTTGCGCTCCTTCAGCATATAGGGACCGGTTCCGACGAAATCCTTCATCGGCGCGTCCTGCTTTTCTGACGGAATGATGATGGCCGCCGAATTGTTGAAGGCCAGCAGCGAGGTCAGCGGCGCATAGGGCTGCTTCAGCGTGATCTTGACGGTGGCCGGATCGACGGCGGTGATCGTGTCGATAAACCCGGCCGCCTGCTTGCCGCGCGAGGCGACCTTCGTCCAGCGGTTCAGCGACGCCACAACGTCTTCCGAGGTCATGTCGGTATTGTCGTGGAACTTGATGCCGGTCCTGAGTTTGATGGTGTAGGTTTTTCCGTCTGCGCTGATCTCAGGAAGGCTTTCGGCAAGAAGCGGCGTGACCTTCCAATTCTTGTCGAACGTATAGAGCGTCTCGAAGATGTGCTGCGTCACGATGCCGACGAGATCGGCCGTCGACGACATCGGATCGAGCGTCGGCGGCTCGCCGATGGTCGCGACATTGATGACGCCACCCTTCTCCTGGGCCATGAGCGCGGAAGGCAATGCGACGAGCGCGGTGCCAAGAAGGCATGCAAGGACAGTTTTCATGCTGCTGATCTCCCGTTCAGTAGTTCCACAATTATGTTATAGTGAATTTTATAATAGAATAGCCAACGAGGAGGACCTGTCAATCAAGAAAGAGCAAACGATCCGATCTCTCCGTATCCGCGTATCCGCACAAAGCGCGAACGAGAGGGATTTCGTCGTCACTCACTTGAGCAACGACGAAGCGCGTCGATCATAGGTCAGCCGTAGCAATGAGTGTATTCGCCTACTCGGAAGTCGTCGAAATCTTGGGACCAGCGTTTCCCCGGCCAGATGTAGTCCACGCGTCCTTCTGCAGGCCGGTAGACGGCCGTGTAGAGCGTTGGGTAAGGACTCCGCCCGGAATAGAGCGGCGGCATAAGGAATAGGCCAGTCAGCCTCGAAAGAGACATCGAAGGCTCCTCAAGAGCCTGTAAAACCCGGAGCTGACGCGCCAATGAAGACGATGAGGGCCTTGCGGTTCGCTGATGGTTCGTGCAGGCCTTCAGACGCGAAATGATTGGTCGCTGGCGGGGGCCGAGGAACAGGGTGGCGTAGCGGCCCGAACGGTCCAGGACGGTCACGTTCTGGGGAAGCGCCACTGGAATTCGGCACAGCGCTTCCACGGCCTGGTTCACGTGGTGGCAGGTCTCGAGGACGTAGCGGATCATGAGGATTATCGAGAAACCGACGCCCTGAGTGCGGCTTCCGCCGAGGGTCACGCTGGCGACCAGTCCTTCTTCGTTCATCCCGTCGACGCAACCTCCCCAGGGTCGCTGGGCCTTCGAGATCACCCTTAAGCCCGACCATGCGGTCATCTCAAAGCGGTCCGAGACGATGTCGGGCGGATAGTCGAAGTTGCGGATCAGCGCCGGGCCTTCTTCTCCGAGCCAGACAGCCTGGCTGCAGCCATAACGTTCCGGCGCGGGACGGTAGTGGCTCAGCATCCTGTGCGCCACCTCATCATCTCCTACGAGGGCGCAGGCGTGCTCATAGTGGGGAATCAACTCCGGCATATGCTGCAGCAAGGCAGCGCGACAGTCTTTGGCGGTTGGGGTCGGTGACACGGCTTGGCCGAAATACCAGCTCTCGGCCTCAGTTCGCCCAGCGATAAAACGGGATAGCCAGGCTTTCCCCGGCCGGTCCTCCCGCGCTGTGACGAACGTCTTGTCCATAGCAAAAGGAGTATAAGAATTGAACAGCGCGAATGGCAAGGAAAGCCTTGACGTCTACTCGCGACCCACCCTCTGCCGGCGAACTTTTCTGGGTCAGACACTCGCCCCTGAACGAACAAAGCCCGGCGCTGTGCTGGACAGCTCCGGGCCTGTTTGACTGCGATTGAAGACAATGCAGTCATTTGCAACGACATTGGACGTGCGTTGCGCAAAGGTAACGCGTGTCGAAGCGATATGTTCCCGAGCCAAATCAAATCATGAAATCGCACGTCTCAGTGAAGTGCTGATTGTTCGCCTGACTAGCCCGGCAAAGCTAACGAACAGCCCGCCCTTTAACTCGGAGGCGGGCTGCTGCCACCGTCGCGGTCATTCGACCCTGGAAGCCAGCACTCCGAAGACAACCTTTTTCCGGGTTGCTTCAAGCTTTTCGTTGCCATCGCCGTCGTACCGGGCTGACCCCCACGAGATAGAGTCGACGAAGCTGCGCGAATACACTTCAGCTTTGGTAGCAACCGCTACAGATGAAGTTACGAAGTAAGGCTTGTTCCTCGGCAATATCTTGTTTCTGCAATTCTCCGCGAGGTTCGAAATAATAAAGTCGCTGGGATCGCCATCCGTCTCGACTGTGGACGTCGTGTATCCTGTCACTTTAGTGCGAGTGTATGGAATTCGAAGATTGCTTGGACCGACGCCGACCGAGACGTTTGAGAGATAGACCTGATCCTCGACTACGTCGTCAGGTTCAGAAGGTGTCTGCTCCTGCACAAGAGCTTTCAAAGCATTCTGCTTTTCAAAATCCTTCTGGCAGATTTCGTAGAACCGCCCAGATCGGTCTTGGTGATAGATCCTTCCAGCAAGAACCGTCTTTGAAGGCACAAGTGCCGTCGAATATGCTCCGGGCTGGAGTGCTTGTTCTGCAGCGGTCTGACTCAGTAGCGGATTACGCTGCTGAAAAACGCCTTTCTGGCACGAACTCAATAACGCAACGGAAACACACAAAATAAGAACTTTGTTCATTGCCGCCCCCGATAAAACCTTGACGCGAAAAAAGAGCGGTGATTCTAGGTTGTAGTCAATGTGCAATTATTCGCAGGAATCAGTCGGAGTAGATTTAGCTATACTTGATTGATGGGCGAGATGTGCTCCGAAGCGCCGAGACGGGAACTTGATAACCCATGATCGAAATGTCACTGACAAGCGCCTTGATCGGGCTTCAGTCGGGATGATTAAGGCCTCCATGATCCTCGATCTTGACGCGGACACCGTGCGCACTGTCACGGCCGGTATCGGTGGTTGTGATCCACGTGCAGCGTAGCCGTATTTTACAAAGGCTGCATAAAAGAAAGCCGCCGGAATGAGCGCGTTGTCCGCGCCCATTCCGCTTCGGACCAGACACGTCAGGTCCATTGCCGCTTTTATACGAAGATTATATCAGCGCCTGCCCGTCCCAATCGAAAACATATGCCACAATCGATAGTTTTTCCGTCGCGGACGAGTCTTCGTCAGCGCGGACAGATGCATTTTCGCTGGAAGGAAAAAGACGATGTATGGTCGCTGGTGGGCATATTACTTGCAGGCGCGCGAGCGTCAGGTGGCTCAGTCTCATCCATCTTGGAAGACCCGGCAAGCGAATGAGGTTGCGTTCAATCGCACAGACGACCTCTGGATCTTGATCAGGCTCGCCCTGGTCCTCGCTGTCTTCTTTGCCGGCCTCGCATGCATCCTCTGGGTCGCGAGCTGACTGCCGACCGATGAAGTCAATCGAGCTGAACGAGATATCGCGGGCGACGGTCAGGAGATTTGTCTGGAAGTGTTACATCGCGTCTGCGATTGCCTTGTTCTCCAAGGCAAACTACCTGACATCGGCATCCCGATGCTTGTTCCTGTACGCAGCCCTCGCGGCCGTCGTCGCCACATTTACCCGCCAGCGCTATTCCGCCGACAGCCTTAATCATTGGAGCGAAGCGCTGTGGCTGAGCTTCCTCGCCGCGGGCCTGTATTTGCTTTTGTGAGCTTTCGGATCGCTCTTCGTCTCTATTTGTGCCGGATCCTATACTCGGATGCCGCCTGCTATACGATCCTGCTGCGTGCTGTGAAATACATATCCTGTCCCAGGCTCTGTAACCAGGTATCTGGGTTTCGCCGGATTCGCCTCGATCTTGCTGCGAATTTGCGAGACATAGACACGGACATATTGGCTGTCGACCTGTTCGTTCCACATTTGCGAAACCAGAAAGCGGTGCGTCAGAACCTTCCCCGCATGCCGAGCAAAGATCTGCAATAGGTCGAATTCCTTACGGGAGAACGAGATGGAGCGCTCCCTTAACGTTACGGAGCGCTTCTCGGCATCGAGCTCGAATTCTCCAATCCGAACGGGCAGCCGAGTCTCCGGTCGTATCATACAGCGTCGCAACATTGCTCGGACCCGCGCGCCGAGCTCTTCAAGATTAATGGGTTTTGTCAGGAAATCGTCCGCGCCGGCATCCAGCGCCGCAACCTTCACCCCGGTATCGCCTCTATGCGAGATGACAAGAATTGGAGCCGCGGCGAATATCTTGCGAAGCTCCGGGATCGTCTGAGAACCGTCGATATCGGGAGCTGCAAGATCAAGGATGATCAGATCCGGCTCCGTCTCTGCGCGTCTGACAGCCTGAGCCGCGGAGGCGGCGGCAAAGGTGCGATAACCCAACGAGCCGATCAGCGCGGTGAGAGTGTGCCGAAGCTTTTCCTCGGTTTCGATGATTAGTATCTCGGGGGCATGGATCGGCATCGCAGACACGTTGGTTGCCTTTCTGTCTCGCTGCTTTGAAAAGCGACCTTCGACCGATTACCAACTTAATTGTCAGAACGACGTTATATTTTCGGGATCTCTATAAAGGCTATATAAGTACCGGCATCAAACGCCTGGATCATTACGCCGTCTTTACACAAGCGCGTAAAATCTCAGCACTAACCTTATACGCGAAGCAATAAATCATGTCGGCAACTCTGATTACTTAAGGAGTCGACAAACATGATAAGCGTTTTCCTACCCTTTGCTCGGCGGTTTGCATCTGCCGCGCTGATCTTCCCGTCAGGAAGACCCGACAATTCGTTACGCCGGATCAATCGCTTTCCGGGGGAAACACTGTCGTGACATCTTCACTGATGACAACGTTGGCTGGCGTCTGCGCCACTGGCCTGTGCGTTTACCTATTCTACGCCCTCGTGAAGCCAGAGCGCTTCTGAGGACAGATCAACAAATCCAACAACCAACCTGGTGGCAATTATGGGCGACCTCGTATTCGTGGCGGTGACGCTCGTCTTCTTTCTTTTCACAGCGGGGTTCCTCGTGACCCTGGATCGGATCTGAGGACGCGCACGTGACACAAGACATCATTCAATTCATCGTCATTCTCTCGATCATGACCGGCTTGGTCGTGGTCCTCGGCAAATGGATGACGCATCTTTTCACAAGTCCTAAACATAACATCCTCGAACGTATGACATATGGTGTCCTCGGCGTCACGCCGGAGGAGAGGATGTCCTGGAAGCGGTACGGCATGGTGCTCGTGCTGAGCAACGCCGCGATGATGCTTTTAAGCTACCTGATCCTGCGATTGCAGGACCTTCTGCCTGGCGATCCATTGGGCCGCGCATCGCAAGCACCGGATCAGGCATTCAACACCGCTGCCTCGTTCATAACCAACACCAACTGGCAGTCTTATGCTGGCGAGTCGAGCCTGTCGAATTTCTCGCAAATGGCGGTGATTACCTTCCTTATGACCGTCAGTGCTGCGACCGGGGTGGCGGCAGCTGGTGGTTTCATCCGGGGCCTCAGCCGCAGAAGCACCGCCGATATCGGCAACTACTGGGTCGATTTCACGCGCGTCACCTATCGCTTGCTTTTGCCGCTTTGTGTGGTCATGGCGCTGGTCTATGTCTGGCAGGGCATGCCGGAAACGCTCAGCGCGGAGGCAATCGCAAGCACCCTCGAGGGCGCCAAGCAACAACTTGTCATCGGGCCGGTCGCCAGCCTGGAGTCGATCAAGCACATCGGCACCAACGGTGGCGGCTTCTATTCCATGAACGCGGCGCATCCGTTTGAGAACCCGACGCCGCTCACGAACACGCTGCACATCCTCAGCATGTTGCTGATCCCTTCGGCGCTCACCTACACCTTCGGCGCTATGATCCTGCGCCGCCGGCAGGGATGGGCCTTCTTTGCCGCCTTTCTCGTCATGTTCGTGGGCTTCCTTGCCATCGTCTATAGCTCCGAGCAGAGCGGCAATCCGTTGCTTGCTCGACTGGGGGTCGACCAGACCCACACAGTTCTCCAGGCCGGTGGTAACATGGAAGGCAAGGAGCTGCGTTTCGGCATCGCTCAGACCAGCCTGTTCGTAACGACCACGACCGCAGCCACGACCGGCTCGGTGGACTCGATGCACTCGTCGCTCACACCGCTTGGCGGTTTCGTGCCGATCGCGCAGATGATGCTGAACAACGTTTTCGGCGGCGACGGTGTTGGTCTCATCAATCTGGTGACCTATGCGATCCTGACTGTGTTCCTGGTTGGCATGATGATCGGGCGCACGCCTGAATTCCTCGGAAAGAAGGTCGAGGCCCGCGAGATGAAGTATGTGATGCTCGCGATCCTGGCTCACCCGTTCAGCATTCTCGGCTTCACGGCGCTCGCATGCCTCATGCCGTCGACGCTCAACAGTCTTGCTAACTTGGGCCCGCACGGCTTCAGCGAGGTTCTCTACGCCTACACGTCGGGCACCGCCAATAACGGCTCAGCCTTTGCAGGCCTTAACGCGAACACGCCCTTCTTCAACACGACGATTGGCTTGGCCATGTTGATCGGACGCTTCCTCACGCTGCTCCCCATGTTGGCGGTCGCAGGCGTGCTGGCAGCCAAAAAGACCGTGCCGGAAGGTCCAGGAACGCTTTCGACTGCAACGCCTTTGTTCACCGGTCTTCTAGTCTTCGTCATCATTGTCGTCGGCGGTCTAACGTTCCTGCCGGCCTTGGCTCTGGGTCCGGTCGTCGAGCATCTATTCATGCTCTCCGGCACGACTTTCTAAGGATTGCTTCCCATGCAAAACATATCCAAAGCAACAGCGCCTGTTGCCCATTCTGTCACTCGCAGCGTTGTGCGACCTGCGCTCGTGTCTGCCGCCTTCTTCATGGTGGTCACCGGCATTGCCTATCCCCTGGCGACAACCGGCCTTGCCAAACTTCTCTTCCCGAGACAGGCCGAAGGAAGCCTTGTCATCGCCAATGGGCAGGTGGTCGGTTCAAGCGTCATTGGCCAGTATTTCTCGAAGCCAGAATACTTTCATAGTCGGCCAAGCGTGACGTCGGGAGCGGACCCGGCTGATCCATCGAAGACGATCGATCAGCCTTACAACGCCGCCTCAAGCGCGGCGAGCAACCAAGGCGTTACCAGTAAGAAGCTTCTGGATGCGGTTGCGGATCGCACCCAGGCTTACCGAGAGGAGAATGGACTTGCACCGGATACTCCCGTTCCGGTCGACGCCGTCACGGCATCCGGCTCAGGCCTCGATCCGCATATTTCTGTTGCCAACGCCAGGCTGCAGGCGGCCCGCGTGGCCACCGCACGCGGCGTTTCGACGGAGAAAGTGCAGGAGCTGATCGATCAGAACACGAGCGGTCCGCAGTTTGCCATTCTCGGTGACCCGAGGGTCAACGTTCTTGAACTCAATCTCGCGTTGGACGAGGCCTCACCGGTCCGTCCTAACGCACAGTGAATAGGCGGTGCCTCATGTCACGTATAGACGCAGTGGCGCCGCAAGGCGCCGATATTGGCAGCAAGGCCAGGCCGGTGAAATGGACATCGGTCATCGGTGAGGCTTTCAAGAAGCTTTCCCCGCAGGTTCAAGTGAAGAATCCGGTGATGTTTGTCGTTTACCTCGGCAGTATCATCGCGACGCTTTTGTGGATCCAGGCCCTGCAGGGTCAAGGAGAAGCTCCTGCCGGCTTTATTTTTTCGATCGCCGCCTGGCTCTGGTTTACGGTGCTCTTTGCCAATGCCGCCGAGGCGATGGCAGAGGGGAGAGGAAAAGCGCAAGCCGATGCTCTTCGTGCAACCCGTCAGACAGTGGTGGCGCGAGTTCTCACCGAGGCCACTCGAGGAAGCTCGTCCACATTGATGCCAAGTGATGAGTTGGAGGTTGGCGCCTATCTGCTCGTCGAAGCCGGCGAAATCATCCCGACGGACGGCGAGATCGTCCAGGGGGCCGCCTCGGTCGACGAATCGGCCATCACAGGTGAATCTGCCCCCGTGATCCGTGAGGCGGGCGGTGATTTCTGCTCTGTCACCGGCGGGACCCGCGTGCTGTCCGACTGGATCATCATGCGTGCGACTGCAAAGCCGGGCGAGGCCTTCCTCGACCGCATGATCGCCATGGTGGAAGGTGCCAAGCGCGGCAAAACCCCGAACGAGATCGCTTTGACGATCCTGCTTGTGGCACTCACTTTGATCTTCCTCCTGGTCTGCGTGACGCTCCTGCCGTTCTCGAGTTTCAGTACGATCGTCAACGGCACGGGATCCGTAGTGACGATCACCGTGCTCATCGCCCTGCTGGTCTGCCTGATTCCGACAACCATCGGCGCATTGCTGTCGGCTGTCGGCATCGCGGGCATGAGCCGGATGATGAAGGCCAATGTGCTCGCAACGTCGGGGCGCGCCATCGAGGCAGCTGGCGACGTCGACGTCCTGCTTCTCGACAAGACCGGCACGATCACGCTCGGCAATCGCGAGGCCACCAGGTTCCACCCCGCGCCGCGTGTCGATGAGCGCACGCTTGCCGACGCCGCCCAGCTTGCTTCGCTCGCTGACGCGACGCCGGAAGGCCGCTCGATCGTCGTGCTCGCGAAAAATGCCTTCAACATCCGCGGCCGCGAACTCAAAGGAGCGGAGGCAATCGCGTTCAGCGCTCAGACGCGCATGAGCGGTATCAACATCGAAGGGCGCCAGATCCGCAAGGGCGCGGCGAGCGCAATCCGCACCCATGGCGAGGCGATCGGAGGTGTATTCCCACAGGAAGTCACCAAGATTGTCGAGGATGTCGCCCGGCGCGGCAGCACGCCTCTGGTGGTCAGCGATGGTGTCACCGTTCTCGGCGTTGTCGAACTCAAGGACATCATCAAGGGTGGAATCAAGGAACGCTTCGCCGAGCTGCGCGCCATGGGCATCAAGACCGTGATGATCACGGGCGACAACAAGCTGACGGCCGCGGCCATTGCGGCGGAGGCTGGCGTTGACGACTATCTGGCCGAAGCCACGCCTGAAGACAAGTTGCGTCTGATCCGCGAATACCAGGCGGAAGGACGGCTTGTCGCGATGACCGGCGACGGTACCAACGACGCACCTGCGTTGGCGCAGGCAGATGTTGCTGTTGCAATGAACAGCGGCACGCAGGCGGCCAAAGAGGCCGGCAACATGGTCGACCTTGACAGCAACCCCACGAAGCTGTTGCGAGTCGTCGAGGTCGGCAAGCAGATGATCATGACACGCGGCGCGTTGACGACCTTCAGCGTTGCCAATGACCTGGCGAAGTATTTCGCTATCATACCGGCGGCTTTCGTCGCGACGTATCCGCCGCTTGCAGCCCTTAACATCATGGGTCTCCATAGCCCGGCGTCGGCGATCCTGTCGGCGGTGATCTTCAACGCGCTGATCATCGTAGTTCTGATCCCGCTCGCTCTGCGGGGCGTGAAATATCGTGCCGAGCCGGCCGCGCGGCTTCTGAGCCGGAACCTAGTGATCTATGGATTGGGTGGGATCATCGTGCCCTTTATAGGTATAAAGCTGATCGATATCCTGCTGACGCCTTTCTTCTGACGGAGGGACCGCCGCTAGAGAAAGAAAGCAGGCATAGGGTAGACAATTGACGATGAAGGATCACCGACCCGATCCCGACGACCTTCTGAAGGTTGCCAAGGATGAAAGCCATCGCTCCAAACGCGGGCAGCTGAAGATATTCTTCGGCGCCTGCGCGGGGGTAGGCAAAACCTTTGCAATGCTTCAGACGGCGCGCCAGCTCCACGCGGAGGGTGTTGCAGTCGGGATCGGGATCGTTGAAACGCACGGGCGCAAGGATACCCAAGAACTGACGGAGGGACTTCCCGTTTTGCCGCGCAAGACGATGAGCGGCAACGGGAGGTCCACCACCGAGTTCGATCTCGATGGTGCGCTCGTCTCCGGATATAAGCTCCTGGTTGTCGACGAGTTGGCACACAGCAACGTCGCCGGCAGCCGCCATACCAAACGCTGGCAGGATGTCGAGGAACTGCTCGATGCCGGTGTCGACGTCTATACGGCGGTGAACGTCCAGCACCTCGACAGCCTCAACGATATTGTCGGCGGCATCATCGGGGTTCGCGTGCGGGAAACCGTTCCCGATCGCATCTTCGACGCCGCAACCGATGTCGTTCTCGTTGACCTGCCGCCGGACGACCTGCTGGCGCGCATGAATGCAGGCAAGGTCTACCTGCCGGTATCGGTCGAGCGCGCGCGACAGAATTTTTTTCGCCGCGGCAATCTGATCGCTCTGCGCGAACTGGCGCTTCGGCGCGTCGCCGACCGCGTCAATTCCGATGTGCGCAGCTACCGCGTCTCCCACGCCATCAAAACGGTTTGGCCCACGCAGGAATTGCTCATGGTCTGCGTCAGCGCAGACCGCTCCCAGGATCGGTTGGTCCGCGAAGGTGCGCGACTCGCTCAACGCCTGCAGGCCAAATGGATCGTGGTTCATGTCGACCAGCCGTTTCAAGGCGACGACCCGAGAGCGCGCGAGACACTGTTGAATATCGCCGCGTCTGCCCAAGCCGCAGGGGCGGAGTTTGCGAATGTACCGGGGCAAGATGTTGCCGAAACTCTCATGGATTACGCGCGCAAGCGCAACGTCACCAAACTCATCATAGGTAATTCCGCCCGCCGGCGTTTCATGCCTTACCGGCCGCGACTTCAGGAGCGCATCGCACGTGCAAATCCGGAAATGGGTTTGATCCTGCTGGGCGTTGACGAGGTTCGGCCGGCAATCAAACGCAATGTTGCCGATGAGCCCGTGGGTTATGGCCGGACGCTTGCGGTTGCGACGCTTGCGTGCGGGGTGACGACCGCACTCGCTGCCTCATTGATCCGCGTTTTTGACCTCTCCAACGTCGTCATGTTGTTCCTGATGACGGTCGTCTTTGTCGCCATGCGTCTCGGGCGTTTCGCCGGTGCCTGGGCGGCTTTGCTATGCGTCGCGTGCTTCGATTTCTTCTTCGTTGAGCCGAGACTGTCCTTCGCCGTCACCGACACCCAATATATCTTCACCTTTGCCCTCATGCTGGTCGTAGCGCTCGTCATCAGTCAGCTCGCCGCTCGCATGCGTTCCGAAGCCAGGGTCGCACGCGCAGGAGAGCGTCGTGCATCTGCACTTGCTCGCGTTGCCCGCGATCTGTCGAGCGCCATAAAGCTCGAGCAGGTCATCTCGGTGTGCCGTGATGCCATCACGCCTTTGTTCGGTGCAACCGTGCTTCTTCTGATCCCGGACGAAAAGGAACGCCTGGTCCCCACCCAGGATGCCGCCCTTATCGATCTGTCTGTGGCTCAATGGGCCTTCGAGCACGCGCAGGAAGCAGGTCTCGGCACCCAAACGTTGAATGCGGCCGACGCGCTCTATCTGCCTTTGAAGGCGTCGATGGCCACCCGAGGGGTGCTCGCCATCCTGCCTACCGACGCTCCCTTGTCAAACAATCCCGATGACCGGCGCCTCCTCGACGCTTGCTGCTCGTCCATCGCTCTTGCTCTTGAACGCATCCACTTTGTCGAGGTTGCTCAGGACACGCTCGTCCGGATGGAAGGCGAAAAGCTGCGCAATGCGCTCCTTTCAGCGGTCTCTCACGATCTCAAGACGCCGCTCACCGCAATACGCGGCCTGGCTGAAACGCTCGAGTCCACAAAGGATCTTCCCGAGGAGGATCGAAGCGATCTCGCACGCTCTATTCGCGTTCAGGCGGATGAGCTGAAGCGGCTCGTGAGTAATCTGCTTGACCTCGCGCGGATGCAGAGCGAGGGGGTGCGTCTCAACAGGGAATGGCATTCTCTCAGCGAGATTGTCGGCAGCGCACTGGCGCAGTCGGCTCCGCTTCTGAAGCCACGGACAATCCGGACCAACCTGGCGGCCGACCTGCCTCTCGTCGAGGTCGACGCGACCCTCATCGAGCGCGTTCTGATCAACCTGTTCGATAATGCTGCGAAATATACGCCAGCGACGAGCACCATTGCAGTTCGTGGCGGCGCCTCAGGCGATTCCATGTATCTGGTCGTCGAGGACGATGGCCCCGGCTTGCCGGCGGCTGACCCCCAAGTGCTATTTGAGCCTTTCACCAGGGGTCGGAAAGAATCGTCGATTGCCGGAGTTGGCCTTGGCCTCGCGCTTTGCCGCAGTATTGTTACGGCCCACGGAGGAACTATCCGGGCTGAGATGCGAAAGCCACACGGCGCTGCCTTTGAAATCCGGTTGCCATTGGGTACGCCCCCTGAAATCGAAAGCGAGATTGTGAATGATCAAGTCAAGAGTGCTGATCGTTGAAGACGAAGCTGATATTCGCCGTTTCGTCCGCATGGCGCTTGAAAAGGAGGGAATGAGTGTCTTCGAGACCGCTACGGCTGAGGAAGCCCGCATAAATGCCGTAAGCCGCAAGCCGGATCTCATGATCGTCGATCTCGGCTTGCCGGACGGTGACGGAAAAGATTTGATCCGCGAGGTCAGAGGTTGGGTTTCGGCACCCATCCTCGTACTTTCCGCTCGAGAACGGGAATCCGAGAAGGTCGAGGCGCTGGATGCTGGGGCCGATGACTACCTCATAAAGCCCTTCGGCGTGCCTGAATTGCTGGCCCGTGTACGGGCACAACTGAGACGCGCCAATTCGGTGGGGCAGGGAGTGGCGATTTCTCCCTCCGTCAAGTTCGGGAAGATCGAGGTCAATCTGGCCACGCATGAGGTGCTGCGGAAGGGAGAGCCCGTCCATCTGACGCCGAACGAATTTCGGTTGCTGACCGCCTTGATCCGAGGACACGGCAAAGTGCTGACACACCGGCAACTGCTTATGGATGTTTGGGGGCCGGGCTACGCCGAGCGCTCTCATTACATTCGCATTTACATGGCTCAGTTGCGGCAAAAGCTCGAGGACGATCCATCGCAGCCCGTCTATCTTATCACCGAATTGCAGGTTGGTTATCGCCTCGCCGGGCTTGAGGTCGAACTCGGCTGAGGCAATTAAACCGTGCAGTGTTGTTCACGGTCGCTGGTATGGTGAAGCAGACGGGTACCCTGTTCCCAATATAGAACTAAGCAAGCTTCTTTATGCCGACTAGTGCACTGCCGGGACTCACATCAAAAACTAATGGGCCGTATTTTCCATCAGGACGTGTATGCTTAAAATGCATAGATGCATGCTATTTAAGTCGTTGACCGCATAGGCAAATGGCGATTTTCTTTCCGTCGAATTCTTTTGCACGGAGAGAAGGTTTCAATGACGGGCAGCTTCACCGACGCCATAGATATCGAAATCCAATGGCAACGTTTGATCTCCTTCCTTTCAGAAGCGGCGCTCACGATCGTCAAGACGTCGTTCTCGAAGATCGTAAGCGAAGGCGGCGACTTTGGTTGTCTCTTCTATGACAAACATGGCCGGATGATCGCCCAGGACACAGGTGTCTCCAGCAAGCTTGCGCCGTCTCCACGAACGGTGGCGACGATTCTGGAGCGCTTTTCGGCCGGCAAAATCAACGAAGGCGACGTCTTCATTACCAATGACCCGTGGCTCTGCTGCGGCCATCTCTACGACATTTCGGTCATTAAGCCGCTCTTCCATCGTGGTGCGCTCATCGGCTTCGGCGAATGCCTCGCGCATGTGCCCGATATCGGTGGCAGCCTGACAAACAACTCCCGCGAGGTCTACGAGGAAGGCCTTTGCCTTCCTGTCATTCACCTCATCAAGGCCGGTGAGGATATTCCGGAGGTATGGGACCTGATCCGGGCAAATGTCAGGGTACCCGACCAGCTGGAGGGCGACATTCGAGCGTTCATCTCCGCCCTGGAGCTCGGCGAGAGACGCGTTGCGGCATTCCTGGCGGATCAGAAGCTCGACAACCTGCAGGGCATTGCCGACGAGATCATCCGGCGCTCGGAAAGCGCCATCCGCAAGAGCATCCTGGAGAACATTCCCCCGGGCGTCTACACAAACCGGATTTCCCTTGACGGGCTTGAATCGGAGGAGCCGCTTTCGCTGTCGGTGACCATCGAGAGGGACGAAAACGGCAACCTGACAGTTGACTACGATGGAACCGATGGTCAGAGCGCTGTCGGCATCAACTGCACGGAAGCCTACTCCCACGCATGGACCTTGTACGCGATCCGCTGCATCGTGGCGCCGTCCATTCCCTATAATGAAGGCCTGTTCAAGCCGATATCCATGAAGGCGCCGCTCGGCTCCTTTTTGAACGCCCGCCATCCGGCTCCTGTCCGGATGAAGTCGAGCACCGGCAACTTCATCCCGGCCGCGATCTTCGGGGCGCTTGCATCCATCACGCCGGAGAGGGTCATTGCCGAATCCGGGATCAAGTGCGTCATCCGCTGCTTTGCCACCGCGGACGACGGTCGTGCCCTGGCGGAGACCCCGCACTTCATGGGTGGAATTGGCGCGAGATATTCGAAAGACGGTGTCTCCTGCATGTCGTTTCCGGCTGCCGGCGCGGAAACGCCCATCGAAATGCTCGAAAACTCCCTCCCGATTACCATCACTCACAAGAAATTGATTCCGGACTCGGGAGGGCCGGGGCGCTACCGGGGCGGTCTCGGACAGCAAATCGGGATCCGATCGGAAAGCGCGCACCCGCTGAAGATGCTCGTGCAGAACATCAAGGTTCATACCGCAGCCATCGGATATGCCGGTGGGCACGACGGCGGCCACGGCTTTAACCGCATGGGACATCGCGACCTGCCTGGAAAGACGAATGTCGTTTTGCAGAAGGGCGAAACGCTCGAAATCGGCCTTTCGGGCGGCGGCGGCATGTTCGACCCCCAAACCAGACCGATCGACAACGTCCTGAGCGACGTTGCGGCAGGCCTCGTCACGCCAGCGGCCGCAAGGCGCGTTTACGGGCTGGTCTTGAGCGACGACGGACAGCTCGACAAGGCAGCGACACAGGAACTGCGCACGGCAAGGAGGGCTTGATATGTATCGGTTAGGCATCGATATTGGCGGCACTTTCACCGATCTGGTTCTTCTCAACATCGACACAGGCGAACGGAGGCTGGGCAAGGTATTGACGACGCCGGACGACCCCGCCGTTGGCGCATTGCGGGGCATTGAAGCAATCCTCTCCAACGCGGGTGCTACGGCCGACGAGCTCCGGCATGTCATTCACGGCACCACTCTCGTCATCAACGCGATCATCGAACAGAAGGGCGCCCGCGCGGCGCTTTTGACCACCGAAGGCTTCCCCGACATTTTGGAGATGCGGCGGGGCAAGAGATTCGACATCGACGATCTCTTTATCGAAGTTCCAAAGCCTCTCGTGCCCAGAAACCTGGTGGGCGAGGTGACCGAACGCATGGACCACAATGGCAAAGCGCTGACGCCTCTCGACGAAGAGACGGCCAAGATTGCCACCCAAACCCTGGTCGATGCGGGGGTCGAGGCGATCGCCGTGTCCTTCCTTCACTCCTACAGAAACGCCGAACATGAAATCCGCACACGCGAGCTTATTCGGGAGGTAGCGCCCGAAATTCCGGTCAGTATTTCATCCGAGGTCGCACCCGACATCAGGGAATATGAGCGCACGTCGACGACCGTCGCCAACGCCTACACCCAGCCGATCATGCGGCGTTACCTGAACAGGATGGCCGCCGATCTGAAGGGGCTCGGCTATCGGCACGATCTATATCTGATGCTGTCCGATGCCGGGCTGACGACGGTCGATACGGCGACGGCCTTTCCGATCCGTCTCATGGAATCCGGCCCGGCAGGGGGAGCGGTGACCGCCCGCCACTACAGTGACCTGCTGGGGCGTCCGGATCGGAGTTGTCACGTTATCGAGCGGTGAGCGGTCTCTGTCGCAAGCAGTCTGCGATCAAGCAGCCGCGCCGGTGACTGCCTTCCAGTGCGCTATTGCGCGGATGCGATGAATGTGGGTGGCCAGTGCGGATCGTTTGTGACTTGGGGTGACGAAAAGATTTCGAAGCGCGGAGAAGATCGAGATGAAGCGCTGCAGACTTCCTGGGGATCGGAAACCTTGCATCGTCCTCTCCCGTTTTCGCAGCGGCAAATGAGAATTTTCCGCTCGATTGTTGAGACCCTTATGGGACCGGTGTTCGACCGTTGGCATGAGGTCACGTTTGGCCGCACTATAGGAGCGGAGTTTGTCGGTGATGATCCGCTTGGGTGGCATGCCCTGCTTCTTCAGCAGCCTGAGCAGCAATCGCTTGGCGGCCTTCGTATCGCGTCGGCTCTGAACAATCTCGTCGAGAACGTAGCCATCTTGATCAACGGCACGCCAAAGCCAGTGCTTTCTGCCCGCGATGGAAATCACCACCTCATCCAGATGCCAGACATCCTGGCGCGAAGGTCGCCTGCGACTAAGTTGTTTTGCGTAGGCCGGTCCGAATTTCCGACCCCATCGCCGGATCGTTTCATACGAGACGACAATTCCGCGCTCCAGCAGCATTTCCTCGACAAGGCGTAAACTCAGTGGAAACCTAAAATACAGCCAGACCGCATTCGAGATGATCTGTTGCGGGAAACGGTGGCGCTTGTAGCTGACGGCAGAACTCTTCATCCCACCGTCTCTATGCCCAATTCACTGACGCCTCGTTTATGTGACAACACCGCTGGAAGTTACCAGTAACGCGGCATTCAATTCGATCGGCCGGAATGCTGAAAATTTGATCTTCAAACAAGTAACTTTTTCCCATTCCAGCCAGTTGGTCACTCTAAAGTTTTTACGTGACCAGAGGATAGTCAATATCTCAACGCCGCTGCCGCAATTGGCCGCGCTCCGGCCCGGAGCGGACAATCGCTTAAAATTCATTGGCTCAACTTTGATGCCGAACCGTTCTGTGCCCAAGCCGTGGTTCCTCTCCAGCCAGGAGCCGTTGAATGTTAGCGCGATGGCGCACGATCACGTACAGGCCACCTGCTACCACTAGCAACCGATAGGGCATTGGGTGCTCGAAGCCGAAGACAAGTAGGATCGCCGTGAAGGCAGCGAGTATCGAGCTAAGGGACACGATGCGGAAGATGGCCAGCACGACGCCCCAAACCGCCGCTGCGCCTAATCCGACGGGCAACGATATCGCCAGCAAAACGCCGAGTCCTGTGGCTGCAGATTTCCCACCTGTGAACTTCAACCAGATCGAACGGCCATGCCCCAGCAACACCGCCAGGCCCGATAGGCAAACAGACCAAGACACCAAGTTTGGGATATCGAGTTCTGTAGGCGGCGCGAAGGAAGGCTGTGTAACTAACCAAGGATAAAACCAACGAGCAAAGACTATCGCGGCCGTGCCTTTCAACACATCGACAAGAAGCACGAACAGCGCAGGCCATTTGCCGAGAGTACGCAACACGTTCGTCGCCCCGGTGGATCTGGAGCCGTGCTCACGGATATCGATACCCCGCAGCAGCTTTCCTGCCAGGTAGCCAGTCGGCATAGAACCGAGGAGATAGGTAATCAGCAATCCAAAGGCACTTCCTATCCAGAATAGCATCGATCCAAATTTTCCTCGAAGACCGTCGTCATCGTACTCTTCAGCTAGACGCACTTGGCCAGAATTAAAGTCAAGCATCTATACCGCCCGAATGGGGACTTTTGGTAATAGCCGTCAATCCGACGAGGGAATTGACGCATGCACTTGGCCGTCCTCCTCGCTTTGACAGGTTGACAAGCCGAAGGGATGGGCTTTCCTATTGAAGTGTGGCCGTGGGTTCCAATCCCTTCAAGCGTTGGCCGGTTTACGACCTTGCGAGAATTAGCGCTGCTTGAACACCACCTTCCAACAGAGCTGACGCTTCCGATGGGTCGGATGTAGCCCGGGCAATCTGCAGAGTGCCCATCATCTGCCCAAAGATCGCTCTCGCCTTCTCCCGGATCGAGGATGAAGGCGAGGCGGTAAGTTTCGACGCCAGAAGATCCGTATACTTACCTAGTTCAACCTCATAAGCGTCACGGTCGTCTCTGGCTGTCTTCCGATTTCGGGCAACAGCGCAGCTGATGGACAGCCGTTTTCTCGTCCGCGACGATCAGAATGACACCGACTCGATCACTGTGGATTTAAGAAATGAAACATTGGCGGTTACGTTCGCGGACGGAAGCACTCGGGAGCTTGCCGGAATCGGCGGCTACACAGACACTCACGGTATTCAGTTTCTGGGGCAAACGGTCATTTAAGTGGTGTCCGATCTGAGAGATCCGTGACATTCGTCTCACCGATTTTGCTCCACCGCCAGGGTCCTGATAGCAAGCGGCGTGATCAGGGATTGAGCCAGGGCTGTGGGGTCCAGTCAATCCGCCCAGGTATTTCGTTTCAAATGACGATCTGACGAACGTGATATGGAGCATTGTCGGGACCGGCCCCCGTCGTGAGCATGGTGAAGGCCTGCCCGACCTCCGAAGTGTCGCACCAGATGCCGGCAATGCGGAGAATCGGCTCGTCCTTTTTAGTGAACAGCCACTTGTCCTTGCGCTTCGTCTCGCCGAAAATGCTTGCCGAGAATCAGCTTGCCCACCAATTTATCGAGAATGAAGAAGGCCGCGTCACATCTCTCCCGCCTCGCGGGCCATACACAAACTATCCTGACTGGCGATGCAATAGAACAGTTTGGTGCGCTCTGCCTTCGCGACGGACTGAATGGCCAACTTGAGGTCCTGCTCATTACAACTCGCCAGTCTGGGCGCTGGTCGATCCCAAAGGGATGGCCGATCAAGGGGCTTGCACCACATGAAGTCGTTGAACGCGAGGCGTGGGAGGAAGCCGGCGTCAAGGGCCGAGCGAAAAAGAAAGCCTTTGGCCACTTCAGCTACATCAAAGCTCTTGAGAACGGTCGCGAGGTGCCGGCATTCGTCGAAGTACATCTTGTCGATGTGCGTGAAACGAAGAAGAACTTTCCAGAATGCAAGGAGCGTAAGCTTGCGTGGATGCGGCCAGCCGAGGCGGCGGCATTGGTGAGCGAGCCTGAATTAAAAAGCCTGTTGAGACACCTGGAGAAGCGGCACGCTGCTTAGGTAGTAGCGCGGTGCTGCAACTGGATGGAATCACCAGTGGGGTGTCCATCCAAAATAGATGGCGATCGAGAGCAAAATCTGGGCACCTGCCAAAAAAGCCAGGATGACGGAGGCTATCACATACAGGACGGTTCTGAGAATTCGTCCGAGGTCGACTGCCGAGGTTTTCTTCGGCTGGCCTCTTGCTGCCGGAATATGATCTCGTAGAACTCCGGGGTTGATCAGATGCATATCTGGCCCTCCTTTCGCCCAAAGCCTTCTTCTTCATCCTCGATGAGCTTCAGAAGGCTCTCCTGTATGGGGTCGCTCACCATGTCCGCCTTCCAATGCGCGGACTTCTTCTTGATGAGCTGCTGCACGAGAGGCACCAGGTCCGGATCGGCCTCCTCGTCGATGTCTTCGAAGTAGCTCTCCTCCGGACGGACCTCGTCGCCGAACCTGGAGGAATCGACCTTCGAAGCCACTCCGCGTGCTGTGGGTTTCCGGCCGGTTCCCTTGTTGGCGTTGGCCGCCGTACGCGTCGGCTTCTCGTCGGATGCTGCAGCCTTCATCAGGCCGGCGGTCTCCCTGAGAGCCGCGAGGAGATCGTTCGGCTTGGAGACTTCGACCTTCTTCGGCTTCGGCAAGGACCTACCTGCCTTCCACCTTCGCGTTGACGAGCTCGGCAAGCGCCGCCTCGTACCGGTCGTTGAACGTCGCCGAATCGAACTCGCCCTTCTTCGTGGAGATGATTGCTTGGCAAGATCGAGCATCTCGCCCTCGATCTTCAGCTTGGGCATCTCCTCGAAAGCTTTCTTCGAAGACCGGACCTCGTAGTCGTAGTTCAGCGTCGTTGCGATCAGCCCCTTCCCGTGGGGCCGTATGAGCACAGTCCGCATCCGCCGGAAGGATCGAGAGAACCGGCATATTGCGCAATCCAGTAGCGTGACATCTCTGCCTTGAAGGCGGCCGATTTGGGAGTTCCGGAGACCTGCGAGAATTCCGCTTGCGGTTCTGGATCATTCGCTCTATAACAATTATAGAGCGAATGATCCAGAACTACGGTAAACAGGTCGATACGATGACTGAACTAAAACATCACACCGTGCATGCGAACGGGATCCGACAGCACTTCATCGAAGCGGGCCAGGGCGCCCCGGTGGTCCTGCTTCATGGCTTCCCCTTCACAAGCTATACCTGGCGCCACCAGCTCCCGGTACTCGCCAAGCAATACCGCGTCATCGCCCCCGATCTGCGCGGCTACGGCGAGACCGACAAACCAGTCGGCGGATATGATAAGCGCAACATGGCGAAGGACCTCCGAGAACTGATGCGGGTACTTGGGATCAATAAGGTTGCCCTGGTCGGCCATGATCGCGGCGCGCGCGTGGCAACCCGCTTCGCCAAGGACCATGCAGAGGCCGTCGACCGGTTGGTCGTCATGGACAATGTACCAACCCGCATTATAGCCCGCGATTTCGACTTCGCGAAAATGGCCAAGACGTACTGGTTGTTCCTTTTCCATCTCAAGCTCGACCTGCCGGAGGTTCTGATCACCGGCCGCGAGGAGCAGTGGCTACGCCATCTTTATTCCGAGTGGTGCTACAATCCCCATGCTATCTCCGGCAAGGACTTCGAGACCTATGTCACCGCCTACCGCAATCCGGGCGCGGTGCGCGGCTGCCTTGCCGACTATCGTGCCAGCGCCGAGGATCTTGCTCAGGATGTGGCGGATGCCTCCACCAAGATCGCCTGCCCAACCTTCTCCATCTGGGGAGCGGATTTTGATGGCGTGGGTAAATCCTTCGACATGCCCGCCGTGTGGGCGGAAATGGCTGATAATCTGCGCACGTTTGCCGTGCCCCAATGCGGGCATGTTCCCCAGGAAGAGCAACCCGCCATGACGACCGAGCTGCTGCTTGATTTTCTAGCCGGCTGGGCCGGCTGACAGCATCCATACAGGCTGCGAGACGATCTTTCATTTTCTATGGGCCAGAAATCACGGCTGAAAATAGAGCAATTGCTCTATTACGCGCAGCTGGCCATCAAGGTAATAACGATGACCAAGAGAACCTTCCTCGTGACTGGTGCCAGCAAGGGCATTGGCCGCTCCCTCTCCGAACGGCTTGCTTACGATGGTCACCATGTCGTTGGCATCGTTCGGGACTCGACGGATACCAGCTTCCCGGGCACATTGGTATCAATTGATCTCTCTGATCGGCGCGCGACGGACATCGGGCTCAGGGAATTGACGGCGAAGTTCGACTTCGACGGCGTCGTCAACAATGTCGGTTTCATCAAGCTTGGCAGCATCGGCGAAATCAACATCGATGATCTCGAAGAGTCCTTTCGCCGCAACCTGACGCCGGCCGTGCAGGCCGTTCAGGCTGCGTTGCCGGCGATGAAGGCTAAGGGTTGGGGTCGCATCGTCAACCTATCCAGTCTAACCGTGCTTGGGATGCGAGACCGCACCGCCTATGCCGGTGCAAAGGCCGCAATCTCCAATTTCACACGTGTCTGGGGACTGGAACTTGCCGGACACAACATCACCGTCAACGCCGTCGCACCCGGTCCGACTGCGACGGAAATGCTGCGCGAAAACAATCCTGTCGGCAGCGAGGCAGAGGCACGCTTCCTATCAATGATTCCCCTCGGACGGCTGGGCGAGCCACGCGAGATTGCCGCCGCGATCGCCTTCTTCCTCTCCGAGGACGCCGGTTTCGTCACTGGTCAGACGCTGTTCGTCGACGGCGGCGGCTCGATCGGCAAGTCTTCGGCCTGAGGGACGGACGTTCAAACTTGAGATCTGTTATCCGTCATTTCTGAATTCTTTGGCAGAAGCCTCAGAGGGCGATGGTCCTGGGATAAGTTCTAGAGCGCGATGCCGAAAAGCATTTGCGATGTCCAGTCGACCTCCGGCAGGACACGTCCGCGACGTCGTGATCATCAATGTTTCTTGCACGGCATTTCCTATTAGAGGTTTCCCGGGTCACAAGGTGGCGCACTTCTATCAATTCGGCAAGTGTACACGCCGCGAGGCGGGCAGGCTGCGAGCCTAGTCGGCGCATTGGCAACTGAGCTGTCGTTCATCTCGGGCGCCGTGGAAGCGAACAACATCGCGATCCGGGGCACGGCGTTTGCTGCTTCATAAGAAAGGATGTGTTCCCGCGTGCAAATTTGGATCTCGATGAAGTCAATGCTGATTTGTGCTATTTTCGAAAGGAATCGGCATGATGCAGGCAAACTTTCGAAATTCCTCCCTCGCTCCTCCAGGCATGGCCATTCAGTGCGGATCTGACCAGCGATAAGCTCGTACTCAGGATCAGCGGAACGGCGGCGAAGCTCCCGCCCGCTTTGCGGCATCGCTTTGAACCGCGTTCACAGTCAATATATCCGTCGGATTTGCGATTATCCGTGTTCGGATTGAGGCGTAGAACTGCACATCATTACACGTCGATTTGTCTGCAACGTAATCCGGTGTTCGCGACGCATATGTGCCAAACGCTTCGGCCACACTGTTCTCACCGACCGATCCTGTCGCACCGCCCGGGTCGATGGCCTCGTTTATCAACTGGGGCTCGCGCTTGACGGAAAGCCCGTCGTCCGCCTGTCACACCGACTGATGCAGCCAGTCAGCAGCGATCACCTTGCTCCGAGTTGTCCGTCGCCGCACCCGTGCCCCCCACGGAGACGCTGAATGTCGTTGGCATTGAAGACTCTGGGCATGGCGTCGCAATCATCGCTACGGCAGCATTGTCTGTGATCCGGACAGGCGACGTATTGTAGCGCTTCTGCCGGATCGCGAAATGGCAGCGGTTGAAGCGTGGCTATCCGATCATCCAGGCATAGCAGTCGTATCGCGGGGGCGAGACGGCGAGGTGATGGCGAGAGCCTTGCCGAACGGCGATACAAGCCGCAGATCGCTGGCGTCTCATGGAAATGCAAGCGGTGCGTTTCTGGATGCTATCCGCCAATCGATGCGCGATATCCGTCGGTCGATGGGTGGGCGCTTCTACCGTGAAACCCCCCTTCTCACCCGCGCAGAGCGCCCCCAGTATGAAGGCTATCTCCGCCGCGAGGAGGTCAACAAATCCAGCAATGAAAGAAAGCCTCCCCTCAAGGAGATCGTTCGACGACTGGTATCAGCCGCGGAATAGTGGTCGACGATGCCAGATCGAGTTTGGTCGCCTCGTTCGGGAACGGTGTTGCCAAAGACATCGATTCCGTTCGCAAGGCCATCGAGTTGTCATGGTCAAGCGGCGAGGTCGAGGCTCAGATCAACAAGTTGAAGCTTGTGAAAAGGCAAATGTACGGACGGGCGAAAATTGATCTCCTCGAAGCCCGCCTTGTCGGACTGTCGTGATAGAACGTCATCGAAAATGCGTCTGACCAAGGGTTGACAGTCTACAACGGGATCTTGCGACGGATGCCAAGCGACAGAGGCTTACCTCTGCGGTGGAGGGGTATTACAGCGGAGGTCTCCCTCCGCTGGGATACTTCAGACAAGACGTGTCGTTATCTTGACCGGATTGGCAAGGGTATCATGAATGGGGGAGCTATTCGGCAACTCGCGAACCAGTTCTTCGAGTTGTGCCCTGCTTGCCGTTTCGCTGGTGACCATGACGTCGACTTTTATTGCCTGGGCGCCTTTGCGCACCGAACTGTCGAGGCCAAGGAAGCCGTTGAGATCGATATCGAAGCCGAGGTCAAGCTCGAGCCCGTTCAGGTCTATCCCCTTGCTGGCGGCCATCGAGGCAAGAGTCACCGTATAGCAACCCGCCAGTGCATGGAGGACATATTCCGCGGGACTCGCGCCGGTATCGGTGCCAAGGAGCACTACCGGCTCGTCGCTGATGAGAGCAAACTTGCCATCGCGTGTGTCGTCCGCTTGACCGTTTTGTATCAGCGGCCCTGTGTGCGAGGCGAGAGCAAGACCGCCATTCGCCTTCCCTTTGATTTTGAATGTGACTTTGCCGAGCGACGGCTGCTTGCGAACCGCCTCCTGCGTTTCGCGGATTGAGTTGATGTTGGCGAAGGGCTTCTTCGTTGCTGTCAATTGAGCCTCCTTAAAGATTTGCGTGCCGCGGGTGGGCGCCTGATCTGCCGCGATCAGGCCGCGCCGCGCGCAGCGCTGCCGATGGGATATTCTGGGAAGTCTGTGTAACCCACTTCCTCGCGTCGAGTGTAATAAGTTGATGGGTCCGCTTCAGCCAAGGGCCAGCCGTGCTTGAGACGCGCAGCAAGGTCCGGGTTTGCGATATATGGTCTGCCGAAGGCGATCAGGTCCGCTAACCCGGTGTCGAGGGCAGCCTGAGCGCTCTCGCGGCTGGTGAAACCGCCGCACCAGATGATTGCGCCAGGAAACGCCGCCCGAACCTTGGTAAGCAGAACATGGTCGATGTGGTGTTTCTTGAACTCGGCGCTCTCCATGTTTCCCGCAGGCATCAGCTCGTAGACGAGATGCATATATGCGACACCGCGGCGACCCAATTGCTCGGAAACGTACAGCAACGTTTCTTCGACAAGCGGGTCCGCCGGCATAGAGTTGAACCTGCCGAACGGAGACAGGCGGACGCCAACGCGCCCAGGACCCAGTTCACGCACCGCCGCGTCGACGACTTCCATCAGGAACCGCGTGCGATCTTCGACGCTACCGCCTCCGTAGCGATCGGTGCGCCTATTGAGCACCGAGTTCATAAACTGGTCGAATAGATAGCCGTTAGCTGCGTGGATTTCGACACCATCAAAACCTGCCTGCCGCGCGTTGGCAAAGGCCTGGGAAAAGGTGCCGACCAAGGCTGATACTTCATCCGTCCCGAGGCGCCTTGGAGTGCCGGCACGAACATAGCCCAACTTGCCATCCGCGTCGTGGGCAAACACATCCGAATGCTCAGCCCTTTCCTCGGTGGCGCCCCACGGGGCCTCGCCATTCGGCATGAGCGACGGATGCGCCATCCTGCCAACGTGCCATATCTGTGAAAATATCTTACCGCCTTTGCGATGAACTTCATCGGTCACGAGACGCCAGCCCTGCCGTTGGGCTTCCGTGTAGATGCCGGGCGTCAGAGCGTAGCCTTTGCTGGACGGAGAAACGTCGGTCGCCTCGGTCACGATCAGGCCGGCACTGGCCCGTTGCCCATAGTAGGTGGCCACCAGCTCATTGGGGACGTCGCCATCGGACGTCCGCGTGCGGGTCATGGGTGCCATGACAATGCGGTTCTTCAGCGGAACGGTGCCACCAAGCCATTGAGATTCGAACAGGTCCACCATAGATACTCCTTCGATTGTTGCTGATCGAAGGTTTACCTGTTGGCAGCCTTCCCGATCTACACACCGTTTGGTTAGTGGTGGCGAATGAAGATCATCAAGAGACTGCCGGGCTTGCCGGTCGAGCGCACGCTGGGTGTCCTCTCCGGGCGCTGGAAGGCGGTTATCCTCTATGTGCTGCTGGATGGTCAGCAACGCACCTCCGAGTTGGAAAAGCGCGTTGCGGGCATCTCGCAGAAGGTGTTGATCGAGCAACTGCGAGCGCTTGAGGAACATGGAATGGTGAGCCGCCAGCCCGTCGCCGGGGATCCTCAGGGGATCGAATACCTGCTCACTCCACTCGGCGAAAGCCTGCGGCCCATCTTGGATTCCCTCATCGAATGGGGATCCCATCACGCCAAGGAGCGCAATGAGGTAGATAGGCTTCTGCCATGTAATGCTGTTGTTCGAGATCGTACGACCTGACATCGGTAACTGCCAGGTGTGGATCTTACTGTCGATAGCAATAGACAGTGGGCAGTGAAGACTCGTGGATAGTTCGGCATCCCAGAGGAGGTCGCTACAGACCACGCAGGACGCTCTGGACGAGGAATTCCACGAAGCGGTGCTCGCGTTGTGTTGTAGTCGTCTCATGCGCCAGCTGGATGCCCAAGCTGCGCGGTCGGATCGACCGTTTCTTCAAATAGGATGAATCAGTTGCGCCTCTTTACTGGCCAGCGTCGAGGATCCCGGATGATCTCGTAATCGCACCCTCTGCGAAGCGAAGATGTCGTCGAGTTCATCCTCACCGACGGCGGCCGGTTCCGACCCGAGGAACTGGTGGCGATGGGCTAGAGCGAAGAGAAGATCATGGGTTAGGCTTCCAATCAATGCCGATAGCCGTCAGCGGCGGGCGCACGACATCCCACAAAACGACCTCGTCCGGACGTACTCGCGCCAGCACACGCAACCCGAGGAGAACCGCAAGCAGATGGCGGGCGTGTTCGACTGGCGAAGGTGTTGGGGGGATCTCGCCGGCCTCCTGCGCGGACGCAAGACAGCGCCGGAAGAACGCCTCGATCATCACGGTTTCCTCGGCGACACGCTGTTGTATCTCAGGATCCTCAGGCGTCGATTCCAAGGCTGTGTTGACAAGTAGGCAACCGCGATGCTGCTTGTCCGCAATCGAACGTTCGACAATCTCGTTGAAGAAGCTGGCGATGGCCGCGCGTGGCGGCATCGATGCCTCGAGAAAATGGATGCGAGGTCTGAGGGTGTGGTCGAGATAATGGTCGAGCGAGCGCAGGAAAATTCCACGCTTGTCGCCATAGGCCGCATAGATGCTGCTGTGTGTCAAACCGGTGCTCTGCGTCAGGTCGCGCGTCGAGGTCGCTTCGTAGCCCTTCGCCCAGAATGCATCGACGGCAGCCGTCAACACCTTGTCTTCGTCGAACTCTCTTGGTCGTGCCATCGCGTTGCGTCGCCTCCGCCTCTACTGTTGCAGATCCCCATTGCGGGCAACGCAGCCAAAATTCTTTCAATGCCGAAATAGAGCGATCGATCTATAATTTCAAGACGGGTTCTGTCGCGTGCATGCAGCAAGCATTAACTCAGCCGATAGCGTGCGACCGCCTCGGCATCCCATCGCAACCCATTGCCGGGGAGTTCGGAGGCGATTGCCATCCCGTCGACGATCCTCATCGGCTCTTGCAGAAGCGCCGCCGCCCAGTCGACATATTCAAGCCAATGCATTGTCGCGGTGCCAGCGAGAAGGTGAGCGCTAACCTCGGGAGACAGATGAGATGAAACCTCCCTGTTGTGAGCCGCCGCCAAGCCAGCGGCCACTCTCCAGCCGGTCACCCCGCCAATGCGGTCAAGATCGAACATCAGATAGTCTGAGGCGATCGTCTCTAACGCCTCGGCGACGGACCGGACCCCGACACAGTTCTCACCGATCTGGATTGGCGTCTTCGACGTCGCGCACACCTGCGCCAAATGCATATAGTCATCATGGCGGATCGGTTCTTCGATCCAATAAATGCCTTCATCGTCAAGTGCCGGACAGCGTTGCATCGCGTCGGCGAAGGTGAGGGCCTGATTGAAGTCGACCATCAGGGCTACCTCACTCGGCAGACGCCCGCGTACCGCACGAACCGCCGCGAGGTCATCGGCAAAATTCGGTCGTCCGAGCCGCATTTTGACTGCCCGGAATCCACCCGCGAGCAATTCCTCTGCCTCGTCCGCCGCCTCCTGCGGACCGATCAGGCTGAGGCCGCAACTGTTGTAGGCCGGAACGGGGCGTTGTTCGGCCCCGAGCAGATCGGCAAGCGGCATGCCGGCCGCCACGGCGAGCGCGTCCCAGGCTGCGACATCGACTGTCGAAGCAACCATCGGCAACGGCCCGCCAAGGCCAATTAGCTTAAAATGCTGCGCGATTCTTTTCGACAGCGAATGGGGAGCGACCCTCTGGCCGGCGAGCACGGTTCCGAGATCCGTCACAACCGCTTGCATCGATCGAGCAATCACGTCCGTATAGCAAAAGCCATAGGCGTTGCCGGTGATCCCCTCCTGCGTGCTAAGCTCGACGATCAGCAGCGGTACTGTGGAAAAAATCTGCGAGCTGGTCCGAAGGGGGCGTTTCAATGGCACCGCTACCGGTGTGGCGGACAGGCTGCGGATAGTCAGACGGTGCATGGGGGTGCTCTTTCTAAAGCGCGCTGGTATCATCCCAGGAGCCGCGCCATGCGCGGGATGGTCGGCAACGCTGCGCTCTGGTCGATTGCGTGGCTACGCAATCCTACGGCAACGGAATGATCGTCTGAGAGGTGTTCGACCGTTTCGAAATTCGGACACTCTGCGATCACGACGTGCGGTCGGTCATGCGGTCCGTCGAGAACAATGGTCTTACCGCCGCAGCCGCCGAATCTTGCAAGCATGGCAGGCGACTGCCGCGCGCAGTGCTGAAATGCCTCCCGGTCGCGAATGAGACCCCGAACGAAGAAACAGGCGGACATATTCTCACTCCTTGGGAGGTGATGCTCACTGGGAACAGAATGCCGGCCGGACGCTCGTCCCGCCAGGTTTTATGCAACGCTCCGAGCTGACGTCGCCTGGGGGCTGCGCATCGCTGGAGGGCGGAGGCATACCTTCCTTTGGGAAGCTATCGAGATGGATCAACCGCTCTCATAAGTATATGGATCGATCGCTCCATATTTGCAAGCATATTTGATTCGCATAGACACCCGGCAGTTTAGCGCAGGACCGGCCCGTTGTGACGGGTGCGTGGAGTTCCTTGGCCACAAACTGGGTAGATATTCTGATCACCATCGCCAACTCCCCACCCCTCAAGATGATCCGCCGCTAGGCAAGTCCCCGGGCATGCAGATCTACCCGCGTTATCGCGTGAGCCGGATAGAGGGTGGTCTGAACGTCGGTTGCTCTCGGGTGGAAGCCAATCTCCCCATGAGATGTCATCCAAATTGCTGGGACTGCTCAGCGTCTGCCAGTGGACGAAATGCTTAACAAAAGACAATCCCGCTTTGTCGAGCTGGTGGCCGTTACATGCAGGCTCTGCACGTGCGCGTTCCTATGCCGCGATTGCTAACGGGAAAGGAACGATTGTGCAGAGGCTGGCTCGCTGGCTGTTGATGTGTCACGACAGGATCGGTAATTCTGAAATTGCTCTTCCCATGAGTTCTTATCGCTCATGATCGGTGTTCGGCGGGCCGGATTAACGACAGCACTGCACCTTCTTGAAGGAGAGCTACTCGTTAGGTCGCAACGCGGCACCTTTTTCGGTTGGGAGCGGCCATCGAGGGATATCCTGCGAACTTCAATGGCGATGGGCTTCTTCCTGATTGTGTCGGCTGTTCCCTGAGGATAACGAATGACATAAACCAATGTCCGCAATTGGTGTGCGAAGCGGCCACGAACTCCCGTCGGCTGGTGGCATCTGTTACCGAATTCCGGACTTTGCCCGTCTCGAGGAATCTCCGTCAGCCTCCCAAAATTCGCTTTGACCTCTCCACCGGGAAACTTCCGACAAGCGTAAGCCCCACCGCCCGACGATAGCGAGCGGCACCGTCATTACCTCGCAAACCTCGGTATCGCCGCCACCGGATGCGGCGAAGCAAGCGTCCCACAGCGTCCGCAACCTGGGTTGAGCAACCGTCTCGTAGCGAGTCAATTCGTTCACCCGCACCTCCGTCACCCAGTAGGTCACCGCCCGGTCTATTCGACCGCCATCACGTTCCCCGAGGAAACGAGGCAGGCTCGCGAGTCGCGATAAGCCAAGGGACCGTCTCGACCGGGCGCCAATAAGCGCACGCGCCTGATCCCGCCTTCATATGCCAAGGCCCCTACGGCATCTTATTGAAGAGCTTCAGCCTCGACCGCACGACCTCCTGCACCGAGGAAACCGCAACCGGCAAGATCTTGTAGGGGACCACTTCGGACTTCTCCTTCGCCAGCCCTTCCTCGAGGCCGCGCCGCCAGGCGATGCGCAGCTCCGTGTTGATATGCACGATGTTGATGCCGGCATCGATCGACTGCTTCAGGTCGGCATCCGCCGTCCCCGATCCGCCATGCAGCGTCAGGAAGACTTCGGTCGCCGCCTTGATTTCCCGGATGCGGTCGATCCTCAGATGCTTCTTGGTTTCGCCCTCCACCATGCTCTGCACCATGCCATGGGCGTTGCCGACTGCCGGCGCGAGAACATCAATCCCCGTCGCCTCGACGAATTGCCTCGCTTCCGCCGGCGTCGTCAGGATCGGGTCGTGCGTGTTGATTCGCTCGTGAATTTCCGACCCCGTTCCGATATCGCCGATCTCTCCCTCGATCAGGATCGCCGGGTTTATGGACTTCAGCTCCTCGATCGCCTTTCTCGTCCTCCTGATATTCTCTTCGACCGGTAGGGCGGAGAGATCGAAGACGACGGAATCGAACCCGGCCTTCGCCGCCTCCAGCGCGCTCTCCAGCGAATGCGTGTGATCGGCATTGAGATATATCGGCCAGTCGAACTCTTCCCTGAGGCTTTTCACCACAGCGGCAAGCTCCCTCGTCCCGAAAAATTTCCGCTCCCCTTCCGACGCACCGATGATGACAGGTACCTTGACCTCCTGGGCGGCGCCGAAGACCGCCTTGACGAGCGTGAAGTCGGAGACATTGAAATGCCCGATCGCCACACGATCGGCTTCGGCCTTCTGAAGGATTTCCCGAAAAGTTTTCATGAACGCTCCATTGCTAATGATAGATCACCGGCATCAAACAAATGTCGCCACAGCCGTCTGGCACCTTCTGGCAAAGCCCCGGCCAAGCAGTTCCAGGTCGATTCCATGCTTATCAAATTCATGACAGAAGATACCACGAATGATCGCCTATCGAGTGAAACTTCTTCAGAGACATATGCAGAACACCGAATGAGCACGGACTTTAGTGGCAAGCTGGACGGCATTGTAAAGTTAACGGCGATGGGGTGAGCCCGGCGCGGACGCCCCGCGGTCAAGCGAGCGCAAGCTGAGCGATCTCGTTCCACATCTGCATTGCTGCGGTCCGCAGTTCGCGATGATCGTTTGAGCCAATGTCATGCCGAGGAATGTGAAAGAGATTGGCAATCGGGTCGTGGATCGAGACGAAGCGCTGGAGCTGCCTGCGTGACTTGAAGCGCTTCATAGTCCGCTCACGCCTTCGCGTTAGTTGGTGGGAGTTTTCGGCCCGGTTGTTGAGCCCCTTGTGCGAACGATGCTCGACGCCGGCGACGGAGTTGCTTTGCGTAAGCCGGCCCGAATTTCCGGCCCCATCGCCGGATCGTTTCATACGAGACGATGATCCCGCTCCAGCAGCAGCTCCTCCACCAGCCGCAGGCTCAAAGGAAATCTGAAATACAGCCAGACCGCATGAGCGATGATCTGTTGTGGGAAACGGTGACGCTTCTAGCTGATGGACGAATTCTTCATCCCACCAGTTCTATGCACTACCCGCTGACATCTGGTTTATGTGACATCGCCGCCCGCCATGCTCGGTCGCGGACGAGCCCCTCTTCCGTTAAGGAGTGGGCACACTTAAGTATGCGCGGCGGCTTTGAAACCCGCGCGGAGCGAGATCGTTAGGCATTGCTCGCCAGGCGTTAGCCAATGGTAAGCAGCAGCAGCGCGAGAGGAGTTTCTCGCAAGCTAAGGATAAGTGGAATGAACAACGAAAATCGCATCAAGCTGTTGAAAGATCACCGGCAGCTCGCTCAGTCAAAGATCGACCAGATTTCGGATAATCAGGATCTGCGTGAACGCTACCTCCAACGGATCGCCGAACTTGATGCTGAAATACGGGCTCTGCAGTTCTGAGTATCAGGCCCATTGGACATCAGAGGGCAGGCAATATCGGCTCATGCAGAGTTGGAGATTGCTCAACACTATCCCCGGCGCTGTTCCTGCCCAGCATGTTCAGTGCCTTCGGCACCTTCCTAATGCGGCAATTCTTCATGCAGTTGCCGGTCGAGCTCGAGAAAGCGGCGCGGCTTGACGGGGCCCTGGCAGATCTATTGCAAGATCACGCTGCCGCTGGCCGCGTCGGGCATGCTGAGTCGCGATCTGGTCTGGAACGACCTGATGTCGCCGCTGGTGGTCAATACCGACCCGGAGAAGATGCCGCCCTCAGCCGGCTTCGCCAATCTCAAAGGCGAATATCTCACCGACTATCCGGTGCTGATGGCCATCGCGCCTCTGATCGTCGCATTCCTCATCTTTCATGACGCAGTCGATCCGGGGCATTGCCACCACGGACAGCAAAGACTGAAGGATTGGGGGGCTTACCTGCCCGCCAAGCCGGCCAGGAAATGGACAAGCTCGGCATGCGACGACCCGCCTTCCATCGGCCCTTTGCGGGTCACCGCAAGGGCGCCAGCCGCGCAGGCGAGGCGGAGGTTTTCAGCCGGCGCAAGCCCGCGCAGCCATCCGGCGACGAAGGTTGCGCCAAAGATATCGCCTGCGCCGGTGGGGTCGAGTTCCGCCACTGGAAAAGCCGGCTGGATGATGTCGGTGCCGGCGTCCACATATCGGGCGCCGTGCGCCCCTTCCTTGTGAACGATCGCACTGACGCCGCGGTCCAGCAGATCGCGGATGGCGGTGGCGCAGTCCGGCCGATCGGAGAACAAGTGAAGCTCCGCGCCGCTCGGCAAGAACAAGTCGGTCGCTGCAATGACGCGGTCCATGGCGGCACGTAGGCCGGGGGCATCCAGCATCTCCTTGCGGATGTTCGGATCGAACGACACCGTCCCGCCCCTTCGCTTCATCTCGTCCATCGCCTCCAGAACCGCCGCGGCGACAGGCCCCGCGCCGAGCGAAGAGCCGACGACATGAAGGTGGCCGGCCGCCGCGATCGCCGCGGTCGCCGCCGCATCGATGCGGATATGCCGGTTGGCACTGTCGCGAATGTTGAAGACGAAGTCCCGGGCGCCATCCTTTCGATAGCGGACGAAGGCGCTGCCGGTCGTTGCGCCAGGATGGACGGCTACGGCGGAGATATCGACGCCGTCTCGGCGCAGGCGCTCGATCGTCATCCAGCCGAAATCGTCATCCCCGATTGCGCCAACGATCGCGGCTGGGGCGCCAAGTCGCGCCACCTGATCGATGAAGATTGCCGGCGCACCGGACGGGAATGGTCCGATGAGTTCGATGGGTTCGCGAAAGCCGTCACCGGCCCGAACAGCCATGATCTCCACAAGTATCTCGCCGACGGTAATAATGGATTGCACCAGGATTCTCCTTCGAAAATAAAGCTCGGTTCGCCCTCCTGGCATGTGAGGTCACGGGGGGCTGTCGCACCTGGCGGCGTCAAAATCAATCACCGTTTGATTGACTTCTGATTACTCGCCGTTCATGTGGGTGCACGGGAGTGCACTTTCAGACCCAGTGACGGAGATCATGTCGCAGACCGAAGGACTTAAGGTAGACAGGTTGGATGCCATCCGTGGATATCTCTATGCCCATGGTTTTTCAACCGTACAGGCGTTGGCCGACGCAGTCGGCGCTTCGCTTGCTACAATTCGGCGCGATCTCCAATACCTCGAGCGCAAAGGTGCAATCGACCGCGTGCATGGCGGAGCTCGCATCGCCGAGGGTTCGTCGGTGGAAGTCGCCTTCCAGGAGAGGGCCAAGCGCAACCTCGCTGCCAAGCGGGCGATCGCCCGCACCGCTTACGAGCTGGTGGTCCCACATACCACGATTTTCCTCGATGCAGGTACCACGGTGCTGCAGCTCGCGCGGCTGATCCGCCTCAACCCGCTGCCGCTTCGGATCTTCACCAACGGCCTCAGCGTCGCACAGGAGCTTCTGAACGTTCCCAATCTCAGCGTCTCTGTTTTGGGCGGGCAGTTGCGCAGTGAAAACGTCTCACTGGTCGGGCCCGAAGCCGAGGCCATGCTTGAGAGCTTATGGTTTGATCAGCTTTTCCTTGGGGTGAGCGCCATCGCAACCGACGGAGCGCTTTACAGCGTCGATAGCGCCGAAGCCAACCTCAACCGTCGCATGCTGACGCGCTCGGCCGCCTCTTATCTCCTTGCTGATTCCAGCAAGTTTGGCACAACCGCAACCTACAAGGTGGCGCCGCTCAGTTCCGCCCGCGTGATCGCCGACTGGCGGCTCGACTCCGATTGGCGAGCCCGCCTGGCCGAGATGGGCGTCGAAGTCACCCTGGCGGAAGCTGGCCTGTCCGACGAGTGAAGGCAGGACCAACCGTCTAGCTCTTTTGTCGTGCAACGGTCGGAATGAAGGTCTCTATCTCCGGGCACGGGAACCTGATCGTCTCGCCTCGTTCGGCGGAAAGATAGAGGCCCATCAGCATTTCGATGACCGCCAGACCGTCGTGGAACGTCTCGAGCGGAACGGTTCCTTTGCGGAAACATTCGACCATGTGACGGTTCTCATCGGTATAGCCGTAGATACCGGCCTCGTCCTCGAGAACGGGCATCAGACCCTGTTCGGCATTCTGCTTTTCGACGAGATCTTCGCCTTCCGCGCCGCGTACCTCTCGCGACATGAAGATTTTCAATCCGGTGTTCAGAGAATTGAACTCAAGAGCATATTCGGGACCGAGAAGTTCAAGTTGGATACGCAGTCCTGCACCGACATAGGCCCATGATGTCGTCGCTTCGATGATGAGTTCGTTGCCTTCCTCGTCCTCCAGCAGGATTGTGCCGCGTGCAAAATCCTCGGAGGGGCGGCTCCGGTAGTCGACGGCCGCGCCGAACCTGATCTTGAGCTGATCGGCGTAGGAGGGCCGGTTCCACTTCAGAGTCGCGATCGTGCCGTTGACGGACTTGATCCTGAGGGAGCTGCGCGGTTTATCGGGTGCGGTCAGCATGTGACGGGCGACCTCGACGCTGTGGCACATCATGTCCGACAGGACACCGCCGCCCTGCTGGTCGCCTTGCCAGAACCATGGCTCGTGTGGACCGGAATGTTCTTCTGTCGCGCGAGCGAGATAGGGCCTACCCGTTGTCGAGGCGGCGCGGCGCCAGATAATCTCCTTGCCACGCAATATCGGCGTGCAAAAGACTTGGTTTTCGAGATAGCCATGGTTCAGCCGGGCAGCCTCGGCAAGCTCAAGCATCCTGCGGGCTTCCGCGACCGTGCGCGCCAACGGCTTCTCGCAGGCGACCGCGAAGATCCCGCTTCGCCCGCCGGTGACCTCATCGTGCAGAACCTGCATGATGTCAAGCCGCGTGTAGTTCGGCGACAAGATCCAGACCGCGTCGATGTCTTCGGCTCTAAAGAGAGCTTCAAGGCTTTCATAAGCCTTGCAATCGCCGACGCCGAGCTCGGCGACCCGGCCAGCGAATCGATCGCGTTTTTCCGCGGTGCGGCTGAAGACGCCCCTGACTTCGCAATTGCGGACGCCGATCAGCGACTTCAGGTGAAATTCGGCGATGAAGCCGCTTCCGACAAATCCGATGCGTAATGTTTCCTTCGGAAAATTCACCATGTCGCCCTCCAATAATTACATTTTCACGATCAATTCTCGCGGGGGTCCAATGCGTCGTTGAGCCCGTCGCCGAGGAGATTGAAACCCATGACCAGTGCGATGATGGCAAGGCCGGGCCAGACCGCCATCCAGGACGCTTGCGTCAGGAACTGTCGTGCGACATCCAGCATCGTTCCCCAGGAAGGATCCGGCGGTCGTTGGCCGAGGCCGAGGAATGCCAGGCTTGCCTCCGCCAGAACGGCAGTCGCCATGGTGATGGTCGCCTGCACCACGATCGGCGCCATTACGTTTGGCACCACATAGACCGCGATAATCTTGGTGTTTGATACGCCGAGCAGCCGGGCGGCGGCGATGTAATCCTCGTTCTTGACGGACAGGACCTGTCCCCGCGAGAGACGCACAAAGATCGGCATTGCCGAGATGCCGATGGCTATCATGGCGTTCTCAAGGCTCGCACCCAGGAAGGCTGCAAAAGCGATGGCCAGCACGAGGAACGGGCAGGCGAGAAGCGCATCGGTGCAGCGCGAGATCACGACGTCGATCCACCCGCCGAAATAGCCGGCGATGAGCCCGAGGGGCACACCGATAACAATTGCGATCACCACCGATACGATGCCGACGAGCAGTGAGGCGCGGGCTCCGAAGATTACCCGGGAAAGGATATCGCGCCCGAGATCGTCGGTGCCGAACCAGTGAAGCGCAGACGGCGCCTGACGGACGGCAATCCAGTTGGAGGTATTGGGACCATAAGGCGCGATCACAGGCGCCAAAATCGCCACGAGCACAAAAAACAAGACGATCGAGCCACCGATAATGGTGCCGGGATGGCTCAAGCACCGCAGTAACATCGATTTGCGGATGCCGGAGGCGGCGGGGACCGCGAGTGTGGATTCGGTCGAGCTCATCCGCGTAACCTCGGGCTCAAAATAACGTAGGCAATATCGGCAAGGAGGTTCATGAAGAGAAACATCGCGGCCGAGCAGAGAACGACGGCCTGAACCACCGCATAGTCACGGCTGAAGACACCGTCGACGACCATCTTGCCGAAGCCGGGTATGCCGAAGACCTGTTCCGTCAGCACAGCGCCGGACAGCAGTTCGCCAAGGTGTAGCGTGCTCATGGTCACGACCGGAATGAGGCCGTTTTTGAGCACATGACGGATGACGACGATGCGCTCTCGCAGGCCCTTTGCCCGGGCGGTTCTGACGTAATCCTGCTTCAGGACGAGGAGCACGGAGCTTCTCGTGTGGCGCATGACGATCGCGGCGGCCGCTGTTCCCAATACCATGCTCGGCATCAGCGTATAGCGCAGATTTTCCCAGGGGGATTCGAAGAAGGGGACGTAGCCTCCCGATGGCAGCCAGCCGAGCCGCACCGCAAAGAACAAAATTAGCATGATGCCAAGCCAGAAGCTCGGGACCGAGAGCCCGGCGAGGCCGAGGATGCTAACACCATAGTCGACAGCAGTGCCGCGCTTCAGCGCTGCAAAAACACCGGCCGGAATACCGATGACAAGCGCGATGAACATTGCCATCAAGGAAAGCTGGATCGTCACCGGCAGCTTCTCGACGATCATCTGACCGATAGGCAGGCGCGTGCGTATGGACAGGCCAAAATCGCCGTGGGCAATACCGCCGAGCCATTTGGCGTATTGAATGTATATGGGCTGGTCGAGACTGTATTTCTGACGCAGAAACTCGATCACCGCAGGATCACGCTCTTCGCCTGCAAGGGCGACGGCGGGGTCGCCCGGAAGCAGTTTGAGCAACCCGAAGACCAGAACCGAGACTAGAAGCAGCGTCGGTATTGCGATCGCAAGGCGCCGCAGAACGTAGAGAACCATGGTATCCTCTTGCTGTCGGCCAGCATAGACACGCTGGCCGACATGATAAAGTCGCTTAACCTACTTGGTCGGCTTTACGCCGGTCAGGCGGAGAATGCCGTCAGGATAGATCGTGATGCCTGCGACATCCGCCCGAGCAGCATAGAACCAGTTCGGGTGATAGAGAGGGATGGTCGGCAGATCTGACAAGTAGATATCAGCCGCCTGTTCATACAGCGCCTTGCGCTTCGCCTCGTCGGTTTCCTTGCGCGCAGCAAGGAGCGTCTCGTCCATCTTCGGGTTCTTGTAATGATTGACGTTCTGGCTGCCGTCGGAACCGAAGAAAGAGTAGAGGGTCGGATCCGGATCGGCGCGGCCGCTCCAGTTACCGATATAGGCCTGGAAGTTGCCGGCGAGATAGCGTTCGATCGCAGTCGTCGTTTCGAGCGGCAGCAGTTCTACCTGGAACCCTGCCTCGCTCGCGAGCGACTGAACGATCTGGGCAACGCGGCCGTCCGTCAGGGAATTCTCATAGGTGATCTGGAGCTTGGGCGCTTCGCCGCCAACTTCGGCGATCAAAGCCTTCGCCTTGTCGATATCGCGCGCCGGGATCGCATGCGACTTGCTGTAGAAGGCGCTGGAAGGCGGGATCATCTGATTGTCGGGAATGAACTCTCCGTTGAACGCGACCTGGTTGATGACGTTTCGGTCGAGCGAGAGTTCAAGGGCCTTGCGTAGGCGCGCATCCTTGCCGAGCGGCGTCTGGCCCTTCTCGTCGGCGCCGACACTGATCATGAGATGCGAGACGGCAAGACCAGGGGCGGTGTGCAGTGCGAGTTTGCTGTCGGCGCGGACGGAGGCAAGGTCGGTCGGCGCGATGCGCTCGGCGGCTTCGAGGTCGCCGGCCTGCAGGCGCGAGAGCCGGACAGTCGAATCCGGGATAATGAGATATTGCAGCTGATTATAGCCGATCTGACTGGCGTTCCAGTATCCCGGATATTTTTCGAAGGTGATCGAATCGCGCGCCTTGCGTTCCTTGAACTGGTAGGGGCCGGCGCATACGGGATGGGTGCTGAACTCACCTTCCTTTTTGGCAGCCGTCGGCGAAACCATCATGCCGGCGCGGTCGGTCAGAACCGCAAGCAGCGGCGCGAAGGGCTGGGTCAGCTTGAGCTTCACATGCGTCGCGTCGATGACATCCACGGAATCGACAGGCGCAAGCTCGGCCTTGCGCTTGGAATCCTTCATCGTCTTCATGCGTTCGATGTTGAACTTCACGGCCTCGGCGTCGAACGGCGTGCCATCCTGGAATGTGACGCCGGTTCGCAGCGTGAAGGTCATCTCCGTGCCGGCCTCGTTCAGCTTCCACTCCGTTGCCAGTTGCGGAACGATGTCGAGCTTCTCATTGATGTCGACGAGCTTGTCGCACAGGGCCGCAAAAACGATGCGGCCGGTATAGGTTCCTCCGATTGCCGGATCCAGGGAGTCCGGATCGTCCTGGAGCGCGACGCGCAAGGTGGCCGCATTCGCGACGCCGACCGAGGTCGCAAGCGCTGCCGCCGCGGCCAGCAGCTTCAATGAAATTCCCATCTGATCTCTCCTCAAGCCGCAGGTTTGCCTCCTCAAGGTCCCGCAGTCTGCCCAGTTTTCATACAAAAGTCATTGATGCACGGAAAGAACCCATTGTAAAGCCACCTGACGAATGGGCTAGAAAAATTCAGATAAAATCACACGTGCGCTTATATCTGTGCTCAAGATTGCTTGACTTGTGAACTTTTGTGAACCACGCTTTCCTAAACCTGACAAATCGCAATTGAAAATGACTGATATCTCCTCCTCCGCGCCGCTCATGCGGCAGATTACATCCCGGGCCGTGTTGCGCGCGGTCTTCGAGCAGTCGCCGATATCGCGCGCTGAGTTGGCACGCCTTACCGGGCTCTCGAAGCAGAGCATGTCGGAGATCGTTCGCGATTTAGAAGAGGAGGGCTGGATCAGGGTCACCGGCCGCACCCAGGGGTTGGTCGGCCGAAGCGCCGTCACCTTTGAGATCGAGCCGACCAAGGCCTTCGTCTTCGGCGCCGACATCGGCGGGACGAAGATCCACGCCGCGATCGCCGATCTCAACGGCACCGTCATGGAGGAGGTCATCGAGCTGACCGATCGGCGCGGCGGCGAGCATATCGTCGATCAGGTGGTGCGTATCAGTTCGATGCTCGCCGAACGGATCGGCATCGCCGGCGATCGGATCAAGTCGGGGGGTATCGGCATTCCTGGTGCCGTCCATCCGCGCACCCGCCGGCTGACGATGGTGCCCAACATATCGGGTCTGGTCGAGCTCGACTTTGAAAGGTTGCTAAAGGAGAGGCTCGGTTATGCCGTCTTCCTCGACAACGACGTGAACGTCGCGGCTCGCGGCGAACAATGGAAAGGCAAGGGGCGGGACATCGACAATTTCGTGTTCGTGGCGCTTGGGACCGGCATCGGCATGGGGGTTATCACCGAGGGACGGCCGCTTCGCGGTTCCCGCGGGGGGGCGGGGGAGATATCGACCCTGCCGATCGGGGCGGATCCTTTCGATTCGCGCACCTTTGCGGCGGGCGCGCTCGAATCGGCGACCGGCAGCACGGCGATCCGCGAACGCTACGAAGGCCTCGGCGGCGTCCACGGCCTGTCCGTCAAGGAGCTTTTCGAACGGCAAAGCGATCCGCTTGTGGCGCTCGTCATCGACGAGGTTGCGCGCGTTCTGGCCGTTGCCCTTACCGCCGTATGCGCCGTCGTAGATCCGCAGACCATCATTTTCGGCGGCAGCGTCGGTGCTCGGCAGGAACTGGTCGATCGCGTGAAATTTTACCTTGCCCGCTGCAATCCGGCGCCGCCATCGTGTACCGTTAGCACACTAGGAAGCCAGGCCGGTCTTCTCGGCGCAGTCGGTATCGCGCTCGACCGGTTCCGCGAAGCACTGTTTGAAATTCCGGCGAGATGGGACCAGCAGGCCGTGCCGCTGGAAAGGCTCGCATGAAGCCGGTAGCGCAAGTTTTCTCGAGTTGCATAAGCAGGGAGTGCCATGAAACAGCGTGACTTCTTCAAGCCAGGTCGTTCGGTTGCGGTTTCCGACAAGGGCATGGCCGCGACATCCCATCCTCAGGCAACGCTCGCAGCCGTCGATATTCTGCGCGCGGGCGGCAACGCGGTGGACGCAGCGGTGGCGGCGGTCGCGCTGCAATCCGTGATCGATCCGCATATGACCGGCATCGGCGGCGATTGCTTTGCGCTTTATTCGCCGGCGGGGGGGAGGCCCATCGCGCTGAACGGCTCGGGCCGGGCGCCGATGAAGGCGAAGCTGGATTTCTTCCTGGAAAACGGATTCACGTCGATCCCGGACGATAGCGTCCATGCGGTTACCGTGCCGGGCGCGGCGGATGCCTGGTGTACCCTGACCTCCCGCTACGGCTCAATCGGTCTTGACCGCGTCCTGGCACCGGCGATTGCCGCTGCCGAGAACGGCTATTGCATCACGCCGCGGGTCGAGCTCGATTGGGTCCGCTATGGAAACAGGCTTGCAAAATACCCCGCCTCCGCCGCCTACTTCCTCCCCAACGGACGGGCGCCGAAGAGTGGTGAGAACATGACCAATCCGGCGCTCGCCACCACCTTGCGGAAGGTAGCGAAGGATGGGCGCGACGCCTTCTATCGCGGCGAGGTCGCCGCGGAGATCTTAGAAAGGCTGCAGACGCTTGGCGGCCTTCACGAGGAAAGCGACTTTGCCGATTATCGCTGCTTCGAGACTGCGCCGATTTCCGCGCAGTATCGCGGCCGCGACCTGTTCGAATGCCCGCCGAACGGGCAGGGACTCGCCGCGCTGCTGATCGCACGTATCCTTGATGGGTTCGACCTGCGGAATCAAAAGCTTTCCGAAGCGGATCGCATTCATCTTCTCGCCGAGGCGACCAAGGCGGCCTATGCGAAGCGGAATGCGCTCATCGCTGACCCAGAGTTCATTACCTTCGACATCGACGAGCTCCTGAGCGACCGGTCGATCGCCGGGATGCGCAGCCGCATATCGCTGGAACGCGCCTTGCCAACGACCGCCTGGGACGGTCCCGAACACAGGGACACGGTATTCGTCACGGTCGTCGACCGCGACGGCAATGCGATCTCGCTGATCAATTCCATCTTCTTCGCCTTCGGCAGCGGCATCTATTCGCCGCGCTCCGGCGTGCTGCTGCAAAATCGCGGCGCTGGGTTCGTCGTAAAGGAGGGGCATCCCAATGCCATCGGCCCCGGCAAACTGCCGTTCCACACGATCATTCCGGCAATTCTCGCCGAGGGCGGCAAGACGCGCATGACGTTCGGCGTCATGGGCGGCCAGTACCAGGCGACGGGACATGCCCATTTGCTAAGCCAGGTCCTCGATAGGGATTTCGATCCGCAGCAGGCAAGCGACCAGCCGCGCAGTTTCTGCTTCGACGGCAAGCTCAGCCTCGAGCCGACCATATCGGAAGAGGTCCGGGCCGATCTCGAGCGCCGCGGGCATGTGACGCAATGGGCGGACGAACCGCTCGGCGGGTGCCAGGCCATCTATATCGACCACGAGCGGGGCGTCCTGCTCGGTGCATCCGATCACCGCAAGGACGGCATGGCGCTCGGCTATTGAGGTACGTTTGATGACAGCTCCCGGTATCATCTCTGTTGACGACCTTACGCTTGCGCTTCCTGTCGGAGCCGATCGAAAGTATGCCCTCCAGGGCCTGAGCTTCGAGCTGCAGCCCAAGGAAATCCTCTGCATCGTCGGCGAGAGCGGATCCGGCAAGTCGCTCTGCGCCCAGACCATCATGGGACTCCTGCCAGAGGTGATCCGCATCGAGCGGGGAAAGATCGATTTCGACGGCAGGGAGCTGATCGGTGCGGCGCCTTCACGCCTCCGGGATCTGCGCGGCAAGCGCGTGGCGATGATCTTCCAGGAACCGATGACCGCGCTCAATCCGTCAATGAGGATCGGCGAGCAGATTGCCGAGGTCTTCGAGGCGCACGACCTGCTGACGCCCGAGGAGCGGAAGTCGAGGGCCTTCGCGCTTGCGAAGGAAGTGGGCCTGCCGAACCCGGAACAGATCGTCCGCTCCTTTCCGCACCAGCTTTCCGGTGGCCAGCGCCAGCGAGCGATGATCGCAATGGCGCTGGCGCTCGAGCCGGCGCTGCTTATCGCCGACGAGCCGACGACGGCGCTTGATGTGACGACGCAGGCTCAGATCTTGCGGCTGATCCGCGATATCCAGCAGCGTCGCGGCATGTCGGTGATCTTCATTACCCATGATTTCGGCGTGGTCGCCGATATTGCTGATCGCGTCCTCGTCCTGCAGAAGGGGCTGGTCGTCGAGCAAGGGGATGCCGCGGCCGTGCTGAAGCATCCCCAGCACGACTACACGAAGGCTCTTCTGGCGGCCGTCCCGTCGTCGGTGCCGCCGGTCCGCGCCCCGCTCGACGCACGCCCGATCGCCTTCAAGGTCGATCACCTTTCCAAGACCTACGTGTCGGGCGGCGGCCTTTTCCAGCCGAAACGGCGCACGCAAGCCGTTAAGGATGTCAGCTTCGCCATTCGTCGCGGCGAAACTCTTGGCCTCATCGGCGAGTCCGGCTCCGGAAAATCCAGCGTCGCTCGCCTGCTGACAAGGCTCATCGAGCCGGACAGCGGCACGGTGATGCTCGGTGACGAGGATTTCACCGGGCTTTCGGGTTCCAAGCTCCGCCATGCGCGCAAACGCATCCAGATGGTCTTTCAGGACCCGTTCGCCTCCCTCAACCCCCGCCGTAAGGTAGGCCTGAGCATTGCCGACGGCCCGCTGGCACATGGCGCGGGTCGTGCGGAAGCGATGGGCGAGGCGGCACGGCTCCTGGAGCTCGTCGGCCTCGATCCGCGCGCCGCTGAGCGCCTCCCGCACGAATTCTCCGGCGGCCAGCGCCAGCGCATTGGCCTTGCGCGAGCGCTTGCCCTGAAACCGGACGTCCTGATCGCCGACGAATCCGTGTCGGCGCTCGACGTCACTATTCAGGCCCAGGTGCTGGAGCTCCTGGAAGAGCTGAAGGGGAAGCTCGATCTTGCAATGCTCTTCATTACCCACGACCTGCATGTCGCAGGGCAGATCTGCGACCGCATCGCCGTGATGCGGCAGGGCGAGATCGTCGAGATCAACACGACCGCCAATCTCCTAGGCAATCCGCAGCACGCCTATACGCGGGAACTGCTGTCGGCCATTCCCGGCAGCTCGGCCGCCCTGCATTGACTTGGCCTGGTCTCTCCGGCGCCCGCGGGGACCCGAGATCGAACCTGAGGGCGACCACTCTCGTGAGATGGCAGCGGTGGGCGTGTCGAGGCTCATCGACCGGACAATACACCCCACGAAGGTCTACAACGTCGGCAGGATGGCGGGGAGCGCCGCGAGGCCCTCACCTTTCACAGTCACGGACGGTCGCCGGTGCCGCCGAGGCCGACGACGAGCCCGCCCTTCGACTCGATGTCGAGCACCTCCGCACTGATCTTCTACAGAGCATGACGACCAGCCAATTGCGGTCGATCGGGCTGTTGGAGCGATGCTGGTCTCCCCTCGAATGGCAGCTCTGGGCGTAACCGAGGCTGATTTCTTGCCGCTCCGGTGAGGGCGATCACCGAAGAGCCCGTTTCAGCGCAACAAAGCAGGGTGCGGCAACCATCGCCGCACCGAATAAAAGAGCGGACGAAGAGCGATGGCGCAAAACCAACACTAGCCGATCGACAGTCGCTTTTCGCTCTTGGCATCGAAAAGATGCAGCTTGGTGAGATCCGGCATCATCCCGACCGTGTCGCCAGCCTGCAAGGAAAGCCGCTCGCGTACCGTGGCCACGAGCGGATCCGATCCGAGCTTGGCATTGATCTGGGTCTCGGCCCCAGTCGGTTCGATCACGACCACATCGGCGTTCACACCGTCCTGGCTGACAACCAGATGCTCCGGACGGATGCCATAGATCACCTCCGCGCCGCGCGCCGACGCCGCACTTTCCGGCAGCGGCAGGCGGGTGCCGCCGTCAGCGATGAATTCGATCGGTCCAGAAGTGCTGATTTTTCCCCTGATGACATTCATGCCCGGCGAGCCGATGAACCCGGCGACGAACAGATTGGCCGGGCGGTCGTAAAGATCCAGCGGCGAGCCGATCTGCTCGACATAGCCGTCGCGCATCACCACGATCCGGTCGGCCATGGTCATGGCCTCGATCTGATCATGCGTGACATAGATCGTGGTCGTTTGCAGTCGCTGGTGCAACTGCTTGATCTCCGAGCGCATCTGAACGCGAAGCTTTGCATCGAGGTTGGACAGGGGTTCGTCAAAGAGGAAAACCTGAGGCTGTCGAACGATCGCGCGGCCCATGGCAACACGCTGGCGCTGGCCGCCGGAAAGGTTTCTCGGATATCTATCGAGCAATTGTTCGAGACCGAGGATCTGTGCGGCGTCACGAACGCGGCCTTTGATCTCTTCCTTCGGTGCCTTTGACAATCGTAGCGAAAATCCCATGTTCGCCTCGACCGTCATATGCGGATAAAGCGCATAGGATTGAAAGACCATGGCAATATCGCGCTCCTTCGGTGCCACGTCATTGACGACCCTGCTGCCGATCAAGACATTGCCGTCGGAGATTTCCTCAAGCCCCGCAATCATGCGCAGCAGGGTCGACTTGCCGCATCCGGAGGGGCCGACGAGAATGACGAACTCCCCGTCGCGGATGTCGATGTCGACCCCATGTAAAACTTCGAAATGACCATAGCTCTTGCGGACATTTGCCACGTTTACGGATGCCATAACTGTCTCCTGCTGAGAATCTGGTTTCGGATCTGTGGTCGCTCCCACAGAGCGATGCGCGACCCGCCTCTTACCGAGGCGCTGTCGCGGTGGCGTAGGGGGCGAGGGCCTCATCAATGGCGGCAAGGCAGAGATCGCGGGCCTTCGGCGCGAGGCGTTTTTCGACTACCTCAGGATAGAGGCGGGCGAGATGCTGGCTGATCAGCGTTTCCGGAATGGTGTCGGGAAGGCGGGCAAACAGGTCTTCTACCGCCGCTGCCGCACGCGCGTCGGGCCAGTAATAGCGAATGCGGTCGCTATAGCTGAAGTGTCGCTGCAGCCGCTGTTCCTTTGCCGTACCGCCATAGTGACCGGCCCAATGCGCTGGCTCGGCGAGCATGATATTTTCCATCGTCGCCGCCAGTCGGCTGGTTCCGGTGTCGCCGGAGAGAGCGTTGGCAATCGCATCGAGACCGTAGAGCGCCTCCCGCAATGCGAAGGTCAGCCCCGGACCGACTTTGAGGATCGCAAATCCGCCATCAACCAGCGCTGAAAGCATGTCGGCCGGCTGGTAATCGGTGGAATGGGCCTCGAAGAGCAGTCCCTTCATCTCATCGAGGGCTGAGATCAGCGTCCGTGCGCGATCGGGCTTGTAGAGTGCGACATTGGCATTGCCGAATTCGACTCCCGGCTGAACGACGATGGCGATGACACGCTCCAGCGCCGAACTGACGCCGGCCTCAGTAAAAGCCTGCCGGTGAACATCGAGCGTTCTCAACGCAGCGTCCCGCCGCGTGACCTCGAGCTCGTCCAGCGCATGGGTCGCGCCGCCGGGCGGCGGCACTTCGGTGCCGATGACATAGACTGGCAGACGGGGGCCGATGCGGCGCGCAGCATTCTCTGCCGCCCTGGCCAAACGCGCAGCCCTTGCGGCGGTCAGCTCGTCGGCAAGTGCTACAGGTTCGCCGGCGCAGCCCATCGACGTGTCGAGATGCAGCTTTTCGAAACCAGCTTCGACATAGGCCGTTACCATCGCTTCGGCGCGTGCCATGGCGTCGTCCGCGCAGAGTTTTCGCCAAGGGTTGGGGCCGAGATGGTCGCCACCGAGAATGATGCGGTCGGCGGAAAAGTCGACTCTTGCAGCGATGCGCTCGATGAACGCCCGGAAATCCGCCGGCGTCATGCCGGTGTAGCCGCCTTCCTGATTGACCTGGTTGCAGGTCGCCTCGATCAGAACGACCTCGTCCTGCCGAGCGGCACGTCGAAGCGTCGCTTCGATGACCAGCGGATGGGCAGAGCACACCGATGTAATGCCGCGTGGCAGCGGAAGGTCTCTCTCGCCGAGAAGTTTTGCCAGAGCAATCTGGCGATTGTGATCGACCGCAGCGCTCATACCAGTGTTACGACCTTGGTGAGATGACGGGGAGAGACGGTATCGATGTTTCTTGCCTGTGCTGCACGTTCACCGAGGATCTGCAGTGCGGGTAGGACGACGAGGCCGGCGAGCGCCAGATCGGCATCGACGGGAAGCTCCAGATCGCCTGGGCCGCCGAAACCGATGACCACAGCGCCCTTTTCGCGCAACTCGCCGACCAGCTTGGCTTCGGCGGCCTTCTGGTCCGAGCTGTAGAGCATGATGGCAGCCGTCTTGTCGTCGACGAGGCTGATCGGCCCATGGCGGTATTCGAGCGGATGAAAGGCCTGTGTCATCAGCTGGCTCATTTCCATCAGCTTGAGCGCACCTTCGAGCGCAATGCCGAAAAGCGGACCGCCGCCCAGAAAGACGAAATGCGAACGGTCTTTAATGATGTCGGGCAGGGCGGCGTCGAGCGTATTCGCAAGCTGACGTGCCGATGCGACAACTGATGCCGGCACGCTCTGACCGATCAGCTGCAGGCTGAGCAACACCATGAGGCTTGCCGAAACCGTCATGACGATCCCCTCTTCGGGATGGGTGGGCGAGCAGATCAGCTGGTCACAGTTCTTGGCAAGGGCGCTTTCGGGCTCGACCGTCACGGCAGTCACGAAGGCGCCGGCGGCGCGGCTTGCCTGTGCGGCGGCAACGGTTTCCGTCGTTTCGCCGCTGCGCGAGAGCGCGACCACATGTGTCTTTTGCCATTCCGGCCAGAAATAGGAGGGTCGGTTGAACCATTCTGCACCGGGAACGGCGATCGCCTTTCGCTTCAGGTTGTTGGCATAGGCGGCCAAAGATAAAGCAAGGTTGAAGGACGTGCCGCAGCCGACAAAAACGAGCAGATCGTTCGCCTTGCCGCCTGCCTCGTTCGAGCCAAGGGCTTTTTCCCAGTATGGGAACTGCTCGAAGATTACTTTTTCGGTCGTGTTCATGATGTCTCCGATTATTTGACCGAACCAGCCAGCAGACCGCTGACGAGATACCGGTTGAGGAAGATGACGACGAGGGCGGGGATGACGATGGCGGTCGATCCACTTGCCGTGATAAGCCCGTAGTCGATGTAATTCTTGGTCACAAATTCAGGGATGAGCACCGTCAGAGGTTTCGTCGCCTGAGGCGAGAAGATAAGAGGCACCAGATACTGACCCCACGCCCCAAGGAAGGTCAAAATAGCGGCGGCCGTCAGGCCCGGTCCGGCAAGTGGCAGCACGATCTTGAAGAGGATGTAGAGGCGACCTGCACCGTCGAGCTGTGCAGCCTCTTCGAGCGCGATGGGTAACTGCTCGAAGACGCTGCGCAACAACCACAAGGAAAGTGGCAGATAGGCCGAGACATAGATCAGGGACACGCCGACATAGGTGTCGACAAGATGCATCTTGATCATGATTTGGTAGAGCGGGATCAAGACAGCATAGGCCGGCACAGCGAGTGTGGCGACGACCGCGACAAAAAGGGTTCGTCTCCCCGGAAATTCCAGGCGCGTGAAGGCGTAGGCTCCAAGGGCCGAAATCGCGACGCACAGGAACGTCGCGGCTAAGGACGTTACAATGCTGTTGACCAGGGCCGCTCGAAACTGGGCCCAAACCTGCACTCCTCCAATCTGCGCGATATTGATGCCGAAAAGACGGGAAAAATGGTCGAACGTGAAATGCTGTGGAAAGAAGTGTATCGGACGGGCTGAGAAATCCGCGGAAGGCGTGACTGAGCTTGCTACTGTCCAGTAGATCGGGCCGAGCGACCAGATTAGCAGCACGGCAAGGCCAGCCCAGATCGTAAGGCGATGGAGAAAACTAGATTTCATCAGTCGAACCGTGTGTTGCGATAGACGCGAAGGACGTAGACCAGCGAGACAAGCAGCGAGACAAGCGTGATTACTACCGAAAGCGCCATGCCGTAGGAGAAGCGAAGGTTCTGGAACGTTTCCAGATAGATTTGCACAAGGACCGGCCGCGTCGCGAGACTGGCTCCGGAGAGAACCCAAGCTTCATCAAAGAGGTTGAAAGCGTTGACGGTCGCGTTGGTCATCGCAACAGCGATAGCACTGCGCACGAGTGGCAGCGTCACCAGCGTGAACATCTGCGTCCGCGTGGCGCCGTCGATGCGCGCGGCTTCATAAAGATGGGCTGGTATGCTCTGCATGGCAGCGAGGACAATAACGATTGTGAGCGGCATCATGCGCCAGACATGAACCACGGTGACCGCGATGATCGCGCTCGTTCGGTCGTTGAACCAGACATGATTTTCGAATGGCAGGCCGAGCGCCGTCAAAATACCGTTTAACAGGCCGGCGCCGGGCTGATAGATCCACAGCCAGATGACGGAGTTGACAACGCCAGGCAGCGCCCAGGGCAGGATGACGGCCGCAAGCACCCATTGTCGGCCGACCCTCACTTGGTTGATGAGGGCAGCAGCAAGCACTCCAAAGAGCGTCTCGGCTGTTACGGCAAGGACAACATAGAGGAGCGTGTTGATCCAGGTCGTCCCCAGTTGCCCATCGGACAACATTCGCGTGTAGTTTTCCAAGCCAACGAAGGGAGTGCCGGCCTGCATCGGGTTGACCCTGTGCAGGCTGTCCCAGACGGTTCTCCCGACGGGATAGAAGACAAGTGCAGCCATAGCAATGAGGATCGGCAAGACGAGGAGCAGGCCAAGCCCGGAGTCGGCGTTGACGCCGACTCCTCGTTTGCTCCCCACGCTTGGTGAGGCGATCGCTGTCATTGCGCCATCGCCTGCTTTGTCGCGTCGGCAATGCTTTGGACTGCCTGGTCAACACTCATCTGGCCTTTGGCAGCGCTGTTGATTGCCGTGTTCACCGCGCTTGAGAACTGCGGGTACCACGGCGGGGTACCTTGCGGAAACAGCGGCTCGACCGTCTTCGATTGCGCCACAAGCGTATCGCCGCTGTGCAGTCCGCCGGCGGCGTTAAGCTCCGACAGAGCAGAGGTGCGCGTCGGAAGAAAGCCGTTCACGAAGTTCTTCTTCTGGAACTCCTTGCTAGTGAACCATTTGACGAATGCGATTGCCGCTTCCTTGTTCTGCGAGACCTTCGGGATCGCAAGAGCCTCAGGCAGGCCGAACGTGCGCGTTTGACCGCTTGCGGTCGCGACGAGAATCGCCTCCGCTTGACCGGCAACCTTTGACTGCTTCGGATCGTTCATTGCGCCCAGTCGGCCAGGTTCACCGGAAATCATAATGCTGGTGATGCCCTGGGTGAACATCCCCTCATTGATCTGGCTGTCTTTGAGGGTCGTGGAAGCCGGGTCGACGAGGCCGTCCTTCAGCAACATCAGTTCGAACGCGAGCGCCTTATAGCCGGCTGAATCCGGAGTGAGGAAAAGCGGCTTGAAATCCTTGTCAAACAGCTCGCCGCCGAAGGCCTTGGTCAGCAGATACCAGCTGGTGGAAGCCCCTTCCGTTGCCGAGAGTGGCAGACCGATTGGGTATTTGGAGATGCCCTTCTCCTTGATCTTCTTCGCTGCAGCAACGAGCGCATCGAGCGTCTTCGGCATTTCGGTAACACCGGCATCTGAAAAATGCTTCTTGTTGATGAGCATGACGCGGAAGTCGTTGGTGTAGGGCACGCCCAGTAGCTGACCGTTGACAGTGAAGATCTTGGCGACGCCGATGTCATCGACGGTCTCCTTGTCCATCACGTCATTCAGCGGCATATACCAGTCTGCGGCGCTGAACTGCCCGGTCCATGACCAGTCAAACTCTGTGACATCGGCCGGCGCCGTACCGGCGATGAGCGCGGTGACCAGCTTCGGGCGGATATCGTCCCAGGAGAGGGTCTGAAGATCGACGTGAATGCCGGTCTCGGCTTCGAAGTCGGCCGCAATCGTCGGGCCCTGCGGCGATGGCATCAGGACCGTGATCGACTGACCGGCAAGCGGCTTGGCGTCGTCTGCCAAGGCAGGCAGAGCAACCGCAATGGCGGCTGAGGCAAGCAAAGGCAATATGAATTTACGCATGTTCCCATCCTTCGTTATCGTTGACACTCATTGTCTTGATCGCGCGATCACGGCTTCGGCCGCGACCGCGACTTGCCCGAACCAGCGCTCGTCGAGACGCCAATCGAGAAGTTGGGCGGCGGCCAGAAGCGCGCCGCCAATGGGAGGAAGGACGGGTGAAACCGCCCGCCGGCCGACCCGTCGTTCGACGGCCTCGAGCAGCAGGCGGCTGGAAAAGGTGCCGCCCGCATAGGTCCAGTCGGCGCCGGCCTCGCAGTGACCAGCGATCGCGTGGTGGTGCTTGGCAAGCTCGTCGGCCGCTTTCTCGATCAGATCGATCGCCGTTTCGTCACCGTGGCTTGCCGTTCGGTCGACAAGAATGGAAAGCGCGGCAATACTTGCGCGCGGCCTTGTCAGCCCATTGATCCAGCCGCCGAGCGTGTTGATCGGATCGGCGATGTCAAGCTGGAGATGGTCATAAATGACCTTTGCCAGCGCGGTCGGCTTGGCGCGTGCATCGAGGCTCTGGCTGATGAGGTGCAGTGCTTCGCGGCCGATCCAATAGCTGCTGCCCTCGTCGCCGATCATATCGCCCCAGCCGCCCGCACGTGCGGAGGCACCCGCGCCGTTGCGCGCCCAGGACATAGAGCCGGTTCCTGACAGCACGAGAATGCCCGGCCGACCGGCAAAGGCGCCGAGATGGGCGGCATCGACGTCGTTGAGCACGATCCTGCGGTTATCCGGAAAAGCGTCGTCGATGCACTGTTTCTGAAGCGCGGAGAGATGCTCGACTTCGCCATAGGCGGGCAGGGCGGCGCCGACGGCAGCCAGCCCCGGCTCATTGCGGAAGGATTGGATATGCCGCTCCAGCTCGTGGCGCCAGTCGGGATTATCCATCGGATTGACGCCGCCGCCGAGCGCTGTTCGCAAAATCCGGCCGTCTTTGTCGGCCAATGTGAGGAGCACCTTGCTGCCGCCGCCATCGATGCCGAGGATCAGCTCGCCGCTCATTCTTTTGCTCCGAGCTCGGCATAGGTTGCATCGACACCGAAATTGGTGAGTTCGGCGCGCCATTGCGGTGTTAGGCGCGCGTCGGTGATGAGCTTTGCGGCGTCGAGCGGCGCGACCTTGTAGGTCGCCATCGTCCCGAACTTGGAAGAATCGGCGAGAACATAAGCGTTGGCAGAGCGGGCGAGCATGCGCCGGTTCAGGCTGGCTTCCGCACTATCCACGCTGTAGATGGCTCCGTCAGGACTGATGACGCTGGCGCCGAGAAACAGCTGATCGAACCAGATCGTTTCCAGCATCGCCTCCGCCTGCGGGCCGACGAGCGAGGCGTTTTCGCTGCGCAACTCACCGCCGAGAAGCACGACCTCAAGGTTCGCAATATTGAGAAACTCCTGGGCGACGATCAGGCCGTTGGTGAAGATACGCAGCGGCATCGGGTTGATGCGAATGAGCCGGGCAAGCTGAAGCACTGTCGTGCCGGCATCGAGAAAGATGGCGGTGCGTGGAAGGAGTAGCTCATAAGCCGCATTTGCGATCGCGCGCTTGGCGGAGAGATGGCGCTTTTCACGCTCCTGGAAGGCGAGTTCGACCGAAGAGCCCTCAGCGATGCGGGCGCCGCCATGCACGCGGTCGATAGCGCCATCCTGTTCGAGAATCTGCAGATCGCGCCGCACGGTTGCTAGCGAAGCGCCCACTGCGCCAGCCAAATCCTGAATGGTCGAAAAACCGTTCGCGTAAAGATGACTTCTGATGGCATCGAGCCGGTCACTCTTTACTCCACCGCTCTGGTCCACGCTTCGTCCCCTGCTGCAATCTCGCCTATTTGCGTCGAAGGTCCCATGCAATATGATCATTGTCAATCAACAAGCTGATCGCTTATGAAACTTTGCTGCCGCTATCGCTGAATGCCAGAATCGAAAGACACACTGTCCCGACAGACAGCGTGTTGCCTCGTCCTGGATGTTTTGTGAGCGAACTGGCTACGGCCAGCCTCAGTTATATGTCGGCAGCAGGTCGCCATGTGCCTCGATCAGGTCATCGACTAACCCCCAGATCTCGTCCGGCGACAGTTCGGCCGATGTATGGGGATCGAGCAGGGCTGCCTGATAGATGCGGTCGCGTTTCTTCGTCAACGCCGCTTCCACGGTCAATTCCTGGACCGAGATACTGAGTCTCATGACCGCGGCAAGCTGCGAGGGTATCCTTCCGATGCGGGTCGGCTGGATACCGTTTCTGTCGACATGGCAGGGCACTTCCACGATACTCTCCGCGGGCAGGTTCTCGATCAGGCCATTATTGGGAACATTGCCGTAGATCAGCGCCGGATTGCCGGTGACGGTTGCGTGAATGATGCCGGCGGCATATTCATTGCTGCGGCAAACCTCGATCGGCTTGTCGCCCTCGAGGTCCTGGCGCAGTCCCTGCCACCTCGCGATCTGCCTCTCGCAGCGGCTGATATATTCGTCGAGGGGAATATTGAGCTCATCGATCAGTTCGGGGCGGCGGTACTTGATGTACCAGGACGTATACTCGGAGAAATGCTCGCTGGATTCCGTGACGAAATGTCCAAGCCGCTTCAGCACATCGAAGCGCACCCGGTCGTCAGACGGTACGCGTCCCTCATCGGCGAGCGCCATCAGCCTCGGATAGAGATCCTCGCGTCTGCCATCGGCATGCAGCTTCTCGTATTTCAGGAAGAAGGCGATGTGGTTGATGCCCGCCGAGATATAGTTGATGTCGGAAATGTTATAGCCGAGGCATGAGGCGAGATGAGCGGCGGTGTGCTGGACGCTATGGCAAAGGCCGACCGTCCGGATGGAGGGCGCCAGTTCCTTGATGGCCCAGCAATTGATAGCCATTGGATTTACGTACTGCATCAGCAGCGCGTCAGGGCAGACCTCTTCCATATCGCGGCAGATCGCTTCCAGAACAGGGATGGTGCGAAGCCCGCGGAAGATGCCCCCGATGCCAAGAGTATCGGCAATGGTCTGCCTAAGGCCATATTTCTTCGGCACATCGAAATCCGTCACCGTTGCCGGCCTATAGCCGCCGACCTGCATCATCAGGATGACGAAATCCGACCCGCGCAGTGCCTCGCGACGATCGAGAGTAGCCTCGACCTTCACATTGCGCAGATTCAGCGCCTCGCAGATGCGCCGCGCGACGATCTCCGATGTCTTCAGCCGTTCGGGATCGATATCGAACAGGCTGATGACGTAGTCATTGCCTGATGGCTGGGACAACACGTCCCCCAAAATATTCTGAGCAAAAACGGTGCTGCCTGCACCCACGAGGCAGATTTTCGGCATGCGAGCTCCCATCAAATCGAGGTCATGAAGTCATTGCCTCTTCCAAATAAGAATTTCTTCCCGCTTATAGAGTTAGTATTCCTGGATTAGAGCGCGGGGAGACAATGAAAGACGGTCATATCGACGAGACTAGCGAGTGGACGGGATCGCCACGCAGCTTCCTGATCGAACGCCACACGGCCGATGCCATGGGCGCTGCGCATTGGCACGACCATGTCGAGATCAACCTGCTCCTCGACGGGGCCATGACCTACCTCTTCAACGGCCGACAGGAGCAGGTCGAGGCGGGGCGTCTTGTCCTCTTCTGGGCGGCCATTCCGCATCAGACGATATCGGTCACCCCGGACGCACCGCTGATCTGCCTCTACCTTCCGCTCGTCGATTTTCTCACTTTGTCGATCGACAAGAAAGCAAGGCAGGCCATCATGCAAGGCGCCTTTGTCGTCGAGCCGACCTGCCGCGAGACGACAATGCCGACCGTCTCGGCTTGGGTCGAGGAATGGGGTGGGGGCGATCCCGTGCGGTGCCAGCTAATTGTCGACGAGGCCAAGCTCAGGGTGCGTCGGCTTATTCTCGATCACGCTGAAGGCCAGGGCGCGTCCGTTGTAGCCGTTGCGACACCAGTCAGCCCTGCTATCCGTCATTCCGAAGTGCTGACGGACTTGATCAACCGACATTTTTCCGAACCGCTCAGCCTGACGGATCTTGCAAAGCGGGCCAACGTGCATCCGACCACAGCCAACCGGGCGTTTCGTGATGTGCTCGGCATTTCCGTGGTGGAATATCTGACACGCTATCGCCTCGCCAGGGCAATGCAGCGGCTCGCCGAGACCGAGGATTCGATCCTGGAGATTGCCCTCGACTGCGGCTTTGGTTCCAGCAGCCGCTTTTACGACGTCTTTAAACACCGCACTGGCACGACGCCTCGGCAGTTCCGCTCCTCTTTGTACCTGCCGCCTTTAGCTGCCAGGGTGTCGATCCGCACGACATCCCATAGTTGATCATAATTTTGAAATCTCATTGCAGACTTTGCCGTTCGAGCTTCCGTCGTTTGATCCAGACGCTCGTTTACCTTTTCATTCGTTCCGGGTCGCCTCGACCATATTCTGGCGGGACGAGGTGCTTGGCCAGCGCGTACATGCTTCGCGTCAGCCATGCGTGCTTCAGTTTCCAGTGGCGCGGCCAACAGATCGCGTTGCGCGCGTCGGCCTCAATGTGAATCGCCGTACTTCATTTGACTCAAACGCCGCGTGTGGCCACTCTCGCTGTTCGGTAGCTTCGAATGTTTAGATCACTATCCCGATTAGGTTCCCAGACGATCAGGATCGCCCGGAGGTCGCTAACGTTGGTTCCGGACGGACCGGTTTCGAAGGGATCGCCGATGGTGTGGAAGGCAGTGTAGCTGTTATCGGCGTCGAACTGGCGGCGCGCGTCGACGCCTGGTTGGCCGGACGCAAAATGGCCGCGTGAAATGGCTACCTACACTCTTCTTTGGGCGATTGAGATTGACGTGGTTCCTATCCCGTTCGTCACAAGTCTTTTTCCCGGGCCCATCGGTTGGCAGGCGATAGGACGAGCGCAATGGAAAAGTTCCATAATAGAACCTATGCCAGCCAATCGAAATGGTTGGTCGGCGGTCCGAATTGGTTCAAGGCGGCCACCCGGAATCCTCGCAACTCACTTCTTTGGGACGGCTTTCGGCTTCGGTTGGTACAGACGCCGTTTGACATTCGAGCGCAAAGCATTGCGCAGATCTTTGTCCACGATCGAAAGGTCGAACCATTCCGGATCAAAATATCCACCGCACCAACGAATAGTTTCGGCATATTCGGGATTTTCCCGGTCCGCGATAGTCTCCAGGAACCGCTCATATCCCGACACGCCACCAACGTCTTCGGGCGGTGGCGACCTTGTGCCGGCGACGCAGGTCCCGTGTTTGGGCGTAGCAGCGAGCGTCAAGAACTCCTCCACCGCGACGGTGTGCCGCCGGGCGACTATCGTCAAGAAGGCCGCTGGATTGTCATTGTATTCGAATTGGATCGTCCCTGACGGCGATCTGCCAGCTTGTGTAGCCTTCGAGGCTCACTATCTCTGGTGTAACCCAGAACTGGAGCATCGCCATGGATCGAGCGCGGCCAATAGGCTGTCGAAATTCTGCATCGACATTCTTCCGCCGGACCGCGAAGAGACGTGCGCATCGGATGCAACGACATGTCCGTGTTGTCGAAAGTTGCGACCGCGTCGTGCATGGATGACGATGGCTGCGGGATCTGCGACGAATGCCTGGCTCCATGACTGCCTGCGCCGAAACACCTCCACCTGTTCTGGCGACGTTCGAAGAGGCGCTTGCCAGATTGCCGGGTGGGTTTGTTGACGGAAATTTTGGTGATTGATCATGGGGCGTGACCGTCAAGCGGTCGGACAATGGCAAACGGACCTGGCTCTACGGCGAAGAGCTTAGCGGTACAGATATCGTCAGCTTCAACCTCTATCGATTGGCTGAAGCGGGGTCGATACTGAAGCCGTGCGAAATGTCCGCCGCCAAGGTGATCGAATTCGTTCTCGGTTTCGAGCCGAGCCCCGAGAAGGCTGCGTCGCGATCATAATGGCGGAAAAATGAGCACAGGATTTATATTGCATTGCAGCATATGCATGGCTGCACGGCGATCTGAGCGCTGGCGGTCGTGGGAGCATCTGGTATCTTCGGATCATCGAAGCGATGCACCTCCTCCCGCAAAGCTTCGTGTTTCAGGCGACCCACTCCTCCTCCCAAGGGGAGCCTGACGGAACGGCGGCACTCCTCCTCCCAGCCGTTGTTCAATTCTTTCGAAAAGCCTGCCGCACCTCCTCCCGCGGCAGGCTTTTTCGTTTTCCGATACGATCAAGCTCTGAGTTCAGGCGTTAAAGCAGACTGTCCTGTTCGACCGGCTCTCCAGATGTCGTGACGACCGATGATCCATACGTTCGAGCGACGAAATAATCAGCGCGTCACCCGGTAGAGGGCGGGCAAGATCCTTGGCCTCATCCCAGGGCGCCCGCATCCACGTGTCGGTCTCTTCCTTTGTCAGCAGCAGGACCGGCATGGCCTTCTCATGGATCGGCTTCACGAGATTGTTGGGATCCGTGGTCAAAAACCCATAGAGGTCGTCGGTGGTCAGGCCATCCTTGACCTTTCGCACACTCTGCCATTGCGGCACATGGATGCCGGCAAAGAACATCAGCGACTTTGCCTCATCGTGTGCAAACCAGGCATTCGGCACCTTGCCGCCTTCTTCCTGGCTGGCCGGATTCGGCTCGGCGAAGCTGGTGACCGGGACGAGGCATCTGTTTTCGACACCGAACCATCGTTTCCAATTCGGAAAATTGAGTTTGCGCACATTGGTCGTACCGCGGTCAGCCTCCATGCGGATCAGCTCTTCGAGATCGAATGGCTTGCCCTTGGCCTCCAGCTTTTCCGCCTTGGCTTTGGCTGCCTTCTCGAGCGCGAAGCGCGGAGAGGGCAGTCCCCAGCGGGCGTGAACCAATTGCTTCTTCCCGTCAGCGGTGTTGCGGACAATCGGCCCTCTGGTCAGGGTTCATCTGATAGGCTGGCATCAGGTTGATCAAGCTTTCGGCGTCCTGCGCCCATTTCGCGACCCAGTCCTTGTCTTCCATGCGATAAAGGTTACACATGCCAGATAGCTACTCCGCCAAGCCGAAATGGACGCCAATCTAGCGCATGGCGCTGATTTCGCTAGTCGAGCCGAAAGACGTCGGCATTGTCCTGGCGTTCTCGCAAGCCCTTGTAGGATGGATGGCGAAGCTTACCGTCCGTCGTCCAGGCGCGAAACTCGATCTCGGCAATCAGGGTTGGCTCGACCCAAACAATATCGGCACTTCCGGAATAGGGCAGGGGCGGTTGTTTTCGCTTCCAGCGCAGCTTGTCCAGCATCTTCCGCAACCTAATGGCCTCGGCTTCCTTGAAGCCGGTGCCGACGTTTCCGACGTGGACGAGATCGGCATCGCGATAGGCGGCAAGCACCAACGAGCCGAAGCCGACAGGGGACGCCGATGACATCTCATAACCGACGATGAAGAAAGCCTCGCTCTGCACGCATTTGATTTTCACCCAATCTCCGGTCCGGCCGGAGCGATAGGGCTGATCACAATGCTTGCCGACGATCCCTTCCAGGCCGAGGCCGCAGACATGCTCCAGTAGGATGGCGGGTTCGGCGTCGAGTGTCTCTGATAAACGGATGGCACCGTCCTTGCCGTCCAGAGCGTCTTCGAGGAGGTGCCGGCGGGAACGGTATTCGACACCGCGCAGATCGTGGCCATCCAGATAGATGAGATCGAAAGCGTAGAGGATGGCGTCCGAGGCACGGTTTCCAGGTTTTTTGTCGGATGCGCCCAGCGATTGTTGCAGCAGCCCGAAATCCGGCCGCCCCTCTTCGCGAGCACCACGGCTTCGCCATCGATGATCATCGTCGCCGGCCCGAGCGCGCGGGCGGCCTGCTCGATCGCCGGAAACCGATGCGTCCAGTCATGACCGCCGCGGGTGAGGATCCGGATCCGTTGCGGCTCGATATGAACAGCCAGCCGATAACCATCCCATTTCACCTCCCAGCTCCATTCATCTCCGGCGGGAGGCTTAGCCTTTAGTTGCGCCAGCGCGGGCTCGACGCGCTCCGGCATGGGATGGAAAAGCAGCTGCGGTTGGGCTGGATTGCGCTTCTTGCGCGGCCGCGAACGGATTGGGGCCTCGCTGTCACGAAGGAGCGGTTTTGATTTCGGAGGCTTCGTCATACCGACAGTTCAGCAGAAAAATCTTAAAGACACTGCGACGATATCAAATCTGTCCCCGCAATCCACACCGGAGGGCGATGCGTTCGCTGTAGCTCCGAAAATAATTCCAGCGATGCTATTGGTCTGATTCTCCTGGGCATTCTCTTGATTCCTAGAGTTCAGGATAATATTCCCATCCTCGCCTCCGCTTGACTCTTCCGCTGTTCGGGAACAGATACAGAACATTCGCATTTTGATCGACATGATGTCGGCCGCCAACACGACCTCGAAGGGAGCCGTGAACGATGACTGCTGCCCGTGAACGGGTGATTTCCGACTTGCGCGAGCGCATCGCGTCGCTGGAGGGTGTGTCAGCCCGGAAGGCCGGCTGCCTTTCCTTCGGCGTGCCGGAAATCGATGCGGTCCTGCCTGGCAGTGGCCTTGCTTACGGCGCACTGCATGAATTTGCAGGTGGCGGAGCGGGCACTGTGGATGGCGCGGCGGCAGCGCTTTGCGCAGCGGGAATTGCGGCCCGCACCAAGGGTCCTGTGGTCTGGTGCCTGACACGACCGGACCTGTTTTTTCCCGCCCTCGCTGAGGTCGGTCTCCATCCTGACCGGGTGATCTTCGTCGAGTCCGACAGGGAGGAGGACGTGCTCGCCAATATGGAAGAGGGGCTCTCCTTCGGTGGGCTCGGCGCGGTGGTGGGCGAACTCGTTCGCCTGCCCATGGTCGGCTCGCGGCGGCTGCAGCTGGCGGCCGAGCGGACAGGCACGATGGCGCTCGCGGTGCGACGCTGGCGACGGCAGACGGAGGCGAATGATTTCGGGCAGCCGACGGCGTCGACCACGCGATGGCGGGTCAGCGTCATGCCGTCGGAAGAACTGCCAGTGCCTGGTGTCGGGAGGCCCCAATGGTTGCTGGAACTGATGCGCGTGAAAGCGGGTGAATGTGCTGAGTTTCTCGTGAGGGCGTGCGATGACAAGGGTCGTCTCGATCTATCTACCGGATTTGCCGACGGATCGCATTCGTCGCGCCGATCCCTCCATTCCGCCTGAACAGGCGATCGCCGTGATCGCCAAAAGCGGCTCGAAACGCTGGGTGTCGGCCGCCGACGCGGCCGCCAGGAAAGCCGGCGTCCATGTCGGCATGCCGGCGGCGAAAGCGCAGGCGCTGTTCAGTGGCCTGATGCTCATGGATGCGGATCCTGCGGCGGATGCCGCAGCCCTCGAGCGGATCACGCTCTGGGCACTGACGCTCTATTCCCCTGTTGTCGCGGTTGACGGGGTCGATGGCATCGTCATGGATACTGAGGGCGCCGACCACCTGCAGGGTGGCGAACTGGCGATGGTGACGAAGATCGCCAATCAGTTCCTGGCCAGGAAGCTCACGCCCCGTGTCGCGGTCGCCGACACCTGGGGAGCCGCGCACGCCTGTGCCCGTGCCATCAGCCGTGAGACGGTCATCGTCCCGATCGGTGAAACCGTACGCGCCGTCGAAAAGCTGCCGATATCGTTGCTGCGCCTTCCGGGGAAAGTTGTGAGCGACCTTCGCACGCTCGGCTTCCAGACGATCGGCGAATTGGCCAATACGCCACGCGCGCCGCTGACGCTGCGCTTCGGGCCGGAGATCGGCCGGCGGCTCGACCAGATGTTCGGCCGTCTGTCGGAACCGATTGATCCAATCCGCAGTGCCGATCTCGTTGAAGTCAGCCGCGCCTTTGCCGAACCGATCGGTGCTGCCGAGACGATCAACAAATATGTCGGGCGACTCGTCGTGCAACTGATCGAGGAGTTGCAAAGGCGCGGCCTTGGTGTTCGACGCGCTGACCTGATCGTCGAGAAGGTCGACGGCACCCGACAGGCGATCCGCGCCGGGACGGTGAAGCCGGTGCGCGATGTGGCCTGGCTGACCAAGCTGTTTCGCGACCGGACGGAGAAGATCGAGCCTGGATTCGGGATCGAGAAGCTCACATTGGTCGCCGTGATAGTCGAGCCGCTGGAGGAACGCCAGAAATCCTCGTCGCTGGTGGAGGATGAGGTTACCGACGTCACGCCACTGATCGATATCTACGGCAACCGTGGCCAACGAGTTTATCGGGTGGCGCCCGTTGCCTCCGATGTGCCCGAGCGTTCGGTCCAGCGGATCAGCGCCGCGGCCGATCCGGTCGAGGTCACCTGGGTCGGCCATTGGCGCCGGCCGGTCCGGCTGTTGGCGCCCCCGGAGCTGATCGAGGCGATCGCCTTGCTGCCGGACCGGCCGCCGGTCTCCATCACCTGGCGTGGCAAGCGCCGGAAGATCAAACGGGCCGACGGCCCTGAGCGGATTTTCGGCGAATGGTGGCAGCGCGATGCCGAGATGGAAGCCGTACGCGACTACTTCGTCATCGAAGACGAGGCTGGCGAACGCCTCTGGGTCTTCCGCTCGGGTGACGGCATCGATCCTGAAACCGGAAGCCATCGCTGGTTCATGCACGGGATCTTCGCATGAGCTACGCCGAGCTGCAGGTCACCACCCATTTTTCCTTCCTGCGCGGTGCAAGCTCGGCGCAGGAACTGTTCGAGACCGCCAAGGCTCTCGGCATCGAAGCCCTCGGCGTCGTCGACCGGAATTCGCTGGCCCGGATTGTGCGGGCGCTCGAAGCGTCGCGCGCCACCGGTTTGCGCCTCGTCGTCGGTTGCCGGCTCGATCTGGCCGATGGCATGTCCGTGTTGGTCTATCCGATGGATCGTGCTGTCTATTCGAGGCTCACCCGGCTGATCACGCTCGGCAAGTCGCGCGGCGGCAAGAACAACTGCATCCTGCACTGGGACGACGTCATCGCCTATTCCGAAGGCATGATCGGCATTCTGGTGCCGAATCTGCCGGATGACACCTGTGCGGTGCAGCTGCGCAAGATGGCCGAGGTGTTTGGCGATTGCGCCTATGTGTCGCTCTGTCTTCGGCGCCGGCAGAACGACCAGCTGCGGCTGCATGAGATTTCCAATCTGGCAGCACGCTTCAGGGTGAGGACGGTCGTCACCAATGACGTCCTGTTCCACGAACCAGGCCGCCGGCAGTTGCAGGACATCGTCACCTGCATTCGCACTCACACGACGATCGATGACGTCGGCTTCGAGCGCGAGCGCCATGCCGATCGATACCTGAAGCCGCCGGAAGAAATGGAGCGCCTGTTTCCGCGCTACCGTGAGGCGCTCGCGCGGACGGTAGAGATTGTCCACCGCTGCAAATTTTCGCTTGAGGAGCTCACCTATCAATATCCGCAGGAGGCGATCGTGCCGGGCAAGGATGCCCAGGCCTCGCTTGAGCACTATGTCTGGGAGTGCGTTCCAGACCGCTATCCGGAAGGTCTGCCGCCTGACGTTCTAAAGACGGTGCGGCACGAGCTTGATCTCATCCGCACCATGAAATACGCGCCCTATTTTCTCACCGTCTTCTCGATCGTTCGTTATGCGCGTAGCCAGGGCATTCTCTGCCAGGGCAGGGGGTCAGCGGCCAACAGCGCCGTCTGCTATATTCTCGGCATCACCAGTATCGATCCCTCGACCAACGATCTTCTCTTCGAACGCTTCGTCAGTCAGGAGCGCGACGAGCCACCGGATATCGACGTCGATTTCGAGCACGAGCGGCGTGAGGAGGTGATCCAGTGGATCTACCAGACCTATACGCGGGAAAAGGCAGCCCTCTGCGCCACCGTCACGCGCTACCGGGCGCGCGGCGCGATCCGCGATGTCGGTAAGGCACTCGGCTTGCCAGAGGATGTGATAAAGGCGCTGTCGTCGGGCATGTGGTCCTGGTCGGAAGAAATCTGCGACCGCAATGTCCGGGAGCTTAATCTCAATCCGGACGATCGCCGTCTGGTGCTGACCCTGAAACTGGCGCAGCAGTTGATGGGCGCGCCGCGGCATCTCGGCCAGCATCCGGGCGGATTTGTCCTGACCCACGATCGGCTCGACGATCTGGTGCCGATCGAGCCGGCGACGATGAAGGACCGGCAGATCATCGAATGGGACAAGGATGACGTCGAAGCCCTGAAGTTCATGAAGGTGGACATCCTGGCACTTGGCATGCTGACCTGCATGGCCAAGGCCTTCGATCTGATACGCGAACACAAAAACGCGGATCTCGATCTGTCTGACATCGAGCAGGAGGATCCTGCGACGTATGCGATGATCCGCAAGGCCGATACGCTCGGCACGTTTCAGATCGAAAGCCGCGCCCAGATGGCCATGCTGCCGCGCCTGAAACCGCGGACATTCTACGATCTGGTCGTTCAGGTTGCGATCGTCCGGCCCGGACCGATTCAGGGTGACATGGTGCATCCCTATCTTCGTCGGCGGGAAGGAAAGGAGCCCGTTGAGTACCCGACGCCGGAACTTGAGGCAGTGCTCGGCAAGACGCTCGGCGTGCCCTTGTTCCAGGAGAGCGCGATGCGGGTGGCGATGGTCTGCGCCGGCTTTACCGGCGGCGAGGCCGACCAGCTGCGCAAGTCGATGGCGACCTTCAAGTTCACCGGCGGCGTCTCGCGGTTCAAGGACAAGCTGGTGTCGGGAATGGTGAGGAACGGCTACACGCCGGAATTTGCCGAGAAGACGTTCTCCCAACTCGAAGGCTTTGGCTCCTATGGCTTTCCGGAGAGCCATGCGGCCTCGTTCGCCCTGATCGCCTATGCGTCGAGCTACATCAAATGCCATTATCCTGACGCCTTCTGTGCCGCGTTGATCAATTCGCAGCCCATGGGTTTTTATGCGCCGGCGCAGATCGTCGGGGACGCAAGGGCGCATGGCGTCGAGGTGCGGCCGGTCTGCATCAATCGCTCCCGGTGGGACTGCACGCTAGAGCGGATCGGCAATTCCGGTCGGCATGCCGTCCGGCTCGGTTTCCGGCAGGTGAAAGGCTTGGCTGTCGCTGACGCCGCGCGGATCGTCACGGCACGCATGAACAGCACCTTTGCCTCGGTCGATGATATGTGGCGTCGATCGGGCGTACCGTCCGAGGCGCTTGTCCAACTTGCCAAGGCGGACGCCTTTCTGCCGTCGCTGAAGCTTGAGCGCCGGGATGCACTCTGGGCGATCAAGGCGCTGCGCGACGAACCGCTGCCATTGTTTGCAGCCGCGGCCGACCGGGAAATGACCGCCATTGCCGAGCAGCAGGAGCCGGACGTCGCGCTTCGACAGATGACGGACGGCCATAACGTCATCGAGGACTACAGCCATACCGGGCTGACACTGCGGCAGCATCCGATCGCGTTCCTGCGCAAGGATCTCGCGGCACGCAACATCATCACCTGCGCCGAGGCAATGAATTCGAGGGACGGGCGATGGGTCTATACATCAGGACTTGTCCTGGTGCGGCAAAAGCCGGGATCGGCAAAAGGCGTCATGTTCATCACCATTGAGGACGAAACCGGGCCGGCCAACCTTGTTGTCTGGCCGACACTCTTCGAAAAACGCCACCGGATCGTTCTCGGATCCTCGATGATGGCGATCAATGGCCGGATCCAGCGGGAAGGGGAGGTCGTCCATCTTGTCGCCCAGCAGCTGTTCGACCTGTCAGGCGACTTAGTCGGCCTTGCGGATCGCGACGAAGAGTTCAAACTGCCCGCCGGCCGCGGCGATGAGTTCGTAAGAGGCGGAGGTCCTGATCCACGGGACAAGCCGAAGCCGATGGTAGCCCCGCGCGACATGTTCGTGCCTGACCTTCACATCGATACGCTGAAAGTGAAGAGCAGGAATTTTCAATGATGCATGGGAGGGAATAACGGGTTGTGGGTCCGTACTGGCTCAAGACCAACGCGTATCCCGATTGCCTATCAAGGCACGCCTTCGTCTCTCCCGGCGCACGGGGCAGCGCGATCACTTGCTGCGTTTCAGCGCATCGGTGATTTCCGCGCGGGCGACACCGATGAGCGTCTCCATTGCGCGGCGCGCATTGTCCGGATTGCGCATGCGTATGGCCTCCAGCACATCCTGGTGCTTCTGGATCGCCTGTTCGTGCGATTGGCTGGCGCGGTTGGTCAGCCGGAAACTGGCCAGCAGCGCCGCGCGGATCGCGCTGGCGAACTGACGATAGACCCAGTTTCCGCTGGCGTTGATGATCGCCGTGTGGAATTCGAGGTCGGCCCGGCTCCATTCCTCGTTGTCGCGTGCATTCGCATCGACCATGTCCTCGAAGGCCTGGGCAATCCTGGCAAGCTGTTTGGCGGTGGCCTTCGTTGCCGCGTGGGCGGCCGCCGCCGGTTCGAGCAACTGGCGGGCATCGATCAGCGAGGTATAGAACGCCTCGTCTCCGCCGATCGCCAGCATCACGTCAAGCACCAGCGGGTCGAGGTAGTTCCAGTTTTCTCGATGGAGCACGATCGTTCCGGCCCTGGTGCGTGATCGAACCATGCCCAAGGCGCTCAGATACTGCATGGACTCGCGCAGGCTCGTACGGCTGACGGCGAATTGCTCGGTCAACTCCGCCTCATTGGGGAGCGTCGAACCTTCGGCGAATTCGCCCGCCACAATCATGTGGACCAAGCGTGACAGCAGGGACTCGCGAACAGTCCTCTTTCCGCGGGAGGCGATCTCGACGCCACCCTCTGTCAACTTCCTGTCCGTTTGCGGTATCGCCACAGATTTGTCTCCGATTCAATCGGTCTCAGCTTGCTGTCAGCCAAAGACCAGTCAAGCGTGGGCGTCAAAAAATACGATTTATAAGCGCAACTGTCCCCCGCGTAGAAATGTTTAGCACAGGATACCCTCATAAAAACACATCTTATAAAAAATAAATCGTATTTATATTGACATTGGTAAGACCAAGAATATGGTTGCCGTGGCTGGAGGAGCCGGGTGGATCCGCGTTCCTGACGCCATCAGATCTCAAGGGAGGGAGCGATGAAGCTCATTACGCGCGCCACGATGCTGGCACTTGGAACATTCGCCGCGGCGGGGCTGTCGCCCGCCTTCGCGCAGGATAAAGACCTGAAGGTCGGCGCGATCTACATGGACGCCCAGGGCTTCTATGCTGGCGTCCGCAAGGGCATCCAGACTGGTGCCGCCGATGCTGGCCGCAAGCTCGATGTCATCGAGACCAATGCGCAGGGCGACGCCAGCAAGGAATCATCCTTCATCGATTCCCTCATTTCCTCCGGTGTTGAGGCGATTATCGTTTCCCCGGTTTCCGCCGACGGCTCCTCGCGCGCGATCCGTCGTGCTCATGACGCGGGCATCCCGGTCGTTTGTTACAACACATGCCTGAACGACGCCGACATGAAGGAGTACGTCTCCGCCTACGCCGTCGGTGACCCTTATGATTTCGGCCACAAGCTCGGCGATGCCGCCGCCGACTATTTCATCGCCGAGAAGAAGGACGCGCCGAAGATCGCGGTTCTGAACTGCGAGTTCGTCGAGGTCTGCGTGACGCGCCGCAAGGGCTTCGAGGAAGCGCTTAAGGCCAAGGTTCCGGGCGCTCAAATCGTGGCCAACCAGGAAGGCGCGATCCTCGACAAGGCGGTTTCGGTCGCCAGCACCATGCTGTCGTCTAACCCTGACATCGATGCATTCTTCGGCGAAGCCGGCGGCGCGACCCTTGGTGCGGCCCGTGCCGTCAAAAGCCAGGGCAAGACCGGCCAGGTCGTGGTCTTCGGTGGCGACATGACCACTGAAATCGCCCAGGAACTCTCCGACTTCACGGTCATCAAGGCCGTTGTCGACATCTCGGGCCAGGGTCTTGGCAAGCTCGCGCTCGCCCAGGCGATTAAGTCCGTCGATGGCCAGGCACCGGCCGATATCAAGGTCCCCTACGATATCGATGTTTACAAGTCTTCCGAAGACGGCAAGGCTTGGCTTAAGGCGCACGCGGACGGTATTCCGTGAGGTTTTGAGCCGGAGTTTCACGGCAATCGAGGCCGCCAGGCGACTGGCGGCATCTTTCATCGGTGGAAAGTTTCATGACACAGATATCACGCTCGCCCGAGTTTGCTCACCGTCCGATCGCCTCGATCAAGGGGTGCACGCGCCGTTATCCCGGCGTGCTCGCGCTCGACAACGCGACATTCGCGGTGGCCGGCGGTGAGGTGAGGGCGCTGCTCGGCAAGAACGGCGCCGGCAAGTCGACGCTGATCCGGATGCTGACCGGCGCGGAAATTCCCGACAGCGGCACCGTCGAGGTCGACGGCGAGGAGCTGCGTCACAGCGGCTCCGGCCGCGCCCAGGACGCCTTCGACAAGGGCGTCCGCGTCGTCTACCAGGAGCTGAGCCTGGTTCCGGGCATGACGCTTGCCGAGAACCTGTTTCTCGGACGCTGGCCGCGAAAGGGCGGCGTCATCCAGTATGCGGAGATGGAGGCGGAGGCTTCCGAAGCGATGGGCCGGCTTGGTCTCGACCGCGCGCCCAACACGCTGGTCTCAAGCCTGAGCCCGGCCGAGCGCCAGCTGCTGGAGATCGCGCGCGTTCTGCTTGGAAAGCCGAAGCTCGTCATTCTCGACGAGCCTACGAGTTCGCTTGCCGCGGCCGAGGCGGAAAAGGTCATGGCTGCGGTGACGCGCATCGCGTCCGAGGGCATTGCCGTCATCTATGTCAGCCACCGCATGAACGAAATTCGCCAGATCGCGCATTCCGCGACGGTCATGCGCGACGGACGCATCATCGACACGGTTGATGTCAAGGGCGCCGATACGCGCGAGATCGTCCGGCTCATGCTGGGCTCGGAAGGATCGCAGGCGGCGGCGCTGGAAAACAGAAGCCAGAGAAAGACCGTGCTCGAGGTTCGCAACCTCGCGCTGGCACCGAAGCTGAGTTCGGTCTCGTTCGATCTGAAGGCGGGCGAAGTTCTCGGCATCGCCGGGTTGCTTGGAGCCGGCCGGACCGAGCTGCTGCAGGCCATCATGGGCGTCCGGCGCCAGGACCAGGGCGAGGTGCTCGTCGACGGCGCCGCGGTCCGGCCGGGACACTACAAGCGCATGCTGTCGCGCGGCTTCGGCTACACGCCGGAAAGCCGCAAGGAAGAAGGCATCGTTCCCCTTCTCGGTGTCGACGAAAACACGCTTGCGACGAACTTTTCCGGCGTCAGCAAGAGCGGCGTTCTCTCGGCAAAAATGATGGCTGAGGCGACGCGCCGGGTCATCGAACGGCTGCACGTCAAGACCGCGCGCACGGATACGCCGATCGGAACGCTGTCGGGCGGCAACCAGCAGAAGGTCGTCATCGGCCGCTGGGTCTATGCCGACAGTCGCGTTCTCTTGCTCGATGAACCGACCAGGGGCGTCGATGTGGAAGCCAAGGGGCAGATCTATGCCATCATCCGCCAGCTGGCGGCCGAAGGGCGCAGCGTCATCTTTGTCTCCAGCGAGATCGAGGAGCTGCCGCTCGTTTGCGACCGCGTGCTGGTGCTGCGAGACGGAACCCTTTGCGAAGAATTCAAATCACCAAACATCGATCAGGACGCCTTGATGGCTGCCTGCATCGCAGGACATTGAGGGAGAGGCGCGATGTCACTCGACCAGGCTGCAACGTCAGCATCCACCCGAAAGAAGTCAGGCTTCAGCTTTTCCCAGCATATGAATGAGCTGAGCCTCTTCGTCGCTATCGTCGTTCTCTATGTGGTCTTCACATCGACGGCCAACGGCTTCCTTTCCTTCAACAACCAGATCAATATCCTCCGCGATGCGGCCACGATTGGCATCGCGGGCTGGGCGGCGACATTGATCATCATCGCCGGCGAGATCGATGTCAGCGTCGGGCCGATGGTTGCGTTCATCTCGGTCGTCCTCGCCATTCTGCTGCAATGGGGCGTGCCGACGCCGGTCGCTTTCGCTCTTTCGATCGTCATCGGAGCGCTGCTCGGTTCGATCGCCGGCGCCTTGCGCGCCTATTTCGACGTTCCTTCGTTCGTCGCAACGCTTGGGCTCTGGAGCGCTCTTAGAGGCACGGCCTTGTTCGTGACCGACGCGCTTCCCGTTTCGATTGGCCGCAACGATACGCTCGATGCGCTTGATCGCTCCGTTCTGGGCATTCCGCCTGCCGCGATCATCATGCTGGTCTTCTTCGCGATCTTTGCCTTCGTCAGCCGCAAGACCGCCTTCGGCCGCTCCGTCTTCGCGATCGGCGGCAACGCGCACGCCGCGTTTCTCAGCGGCATCAGCGTCTCGAAGATCCGCGTGGCGCTCTTTGCGATCGCCGGCGCCATGGCAGCCATTTCCGGTATTCTTCTCGTTTCCCGTCTCGGCTCGGGCAATGCGACCGCGGCGACCGGACTTGAGTTCGACGTCATCGCAGCCGTGGTCGTCGGCGGCACGTCGCTTTCCGGCGGGCGCGGCTCCATGCTCGGCACCCTGCTCGGCGTTCTCGTCATCACGCTCATCGGAAACGGCCTGGTCCTGCTTGGCATCAATCCGTTCTTCCAGCAGGTCGTGCGCGGTCTCATCATCGTTATCGCCGTCCTCGCCAATATCCAGGCGATCAAGCGCAGCATGTCGCGCAACAAGGGCTGATGCGATGGCGGTGGTTGATCTGAAATCTGGATCGTTTTCGCTTCGCGTCTCTTCAAAGGGTGGCCTGGTCCTGGGCTTCTGGAAGGAGACGCAGGGCGAAAGCGTGCCTCTGCTGCGCCCGGCGACGTCGTCCGAGGCGGACGCCTTGGCGTCCTCCTGCTACCCGCTAGTCCCCTTCGGTAATCGCGTCCGCGACAACCGGTTCGTCTTCGAGGGGGCCGAATATCGGTTCGAGCCGAATACCGAATGGGACAAGCACTATCTCCACGGCGAGGGCTGGCAGGCCGATTGGGCAATCGACCAGCAGACCGATGACATGGTCGAGATGAGCTTCGTCCATTGCGACGGGAACACGCATTACGTTTACCGCGCAAGCCAGCGCTTCGCGCTCGATTCCTCTGGCCTGACGATGACGCTGACGGTCGAAAATCGCGGCGACAAGGCAATGCCCTTCGGCCTTGGCTGGCACCCTTATTTCCCGATGACGCCGCAAACGACGCTCCAAGCCCGGTCGCAGGCATTCTGGACCGAGGTCGGGGGCTGGCTCCCGGGTGAGCGGACGGATATCCCTGATGATCTCGACTTCGGCGAGCCCGCCGAGCTGCCGCATCGCTGGGTTAATAACGGCTTCGAAGGCTGGGACGGCGAGGCGACGATTGCGTGGCCCGAGCGGCGGACGGCATTGAAGCTGACCGCAGATCCCGTCTTCAGGCACGCCTTCGTCTTCGTGTCGGACACCGGCTTCGATCCAAGCTTCCAGCGCGACTATTTCTGCTTCGAGCCGATGACGCATCTGGCCGATGGCCATCACCTCTCCGATCTGGGCGACCTGAAGGTGCTGGCGCCGCACGAACGCCTCTCGGGCAGCGTTCGGCTGAGCCCTGAGGCCATTTGAGACTACACAGACTGGAGTTGGTGAATGTCCGCGAAAGACCGTTACGACTACATCATTATTGGCGGCGGAAGCTCCGCCTGCGTGGTCGCGGCCAAATTGGTGCGAGAGGGGAAGGCGAAGGTTCTTCTGCTCGAACGGGGGCCGGCGAAGGCAAACCGGATCATGCAGTTTCCCGCGGGCTACATGAAGTTCCTCGCCAAGGACACCTACCTGACCATGCACCAGACGAAGCCGCAGCCTCAGCTAGACGGGCGCGGCCCGATTGTTCCGCAGGGCAAGGTTCTGGGCGGCGGCAGCACTGTCAATGCCATGGTCTACATGCGCGGCCAGGCTGCGGATTTCGATCTGTGGAACGAGCTTGCGACGCCTGAAGGATCGAACGACGATGCCTGGTCGTACCGGGACCTGCTGCCCTACTTCAAGGCGCAGGAGGACAACGACCATCTCGCCGGCGAGTTTCACGGGGTTGGCGGCCCGCTGAAGATCTCCCATCTCGGCCATACCAGCCCGATGACGCGGACCTACGTGAAAACCCTGCAAGGCATGGGCATTCCCTACAATCCGGATTTCAACGGCGCCTATCAGTTCGGCGTCGGCTTCATGCAGCACACGATCGACTGGACGACGCGCAAGCGCTCGAGCGCCGTCGACGCCTTTCTGGCGCCGGTCATGAACGATCCGCTGCTGACGATCGAGACGGGCGCCACCGTCACCGTGCTCGATATGGACGGCGACCGTGTCACCGGCGTGCGTTACATGCAAAACGGCACGCAGAAGCGCGCGGAAGCCGGCAACGAGGTCATTCTGGCCGCGGGCGCCTATCAGACACCCAAACTGATGATGCTGTCGGGCATCGGGCCGGAAGACGAACTGAAGCGCCACGGTCTGAAGACGACCGTCGCCCTGCCTGGCGTCGGCAAGAACCTGCAGGACCACTATGAGTGCCCTGTCGTGGCGACCACGAAGGGATCGTTCGGCTATTACGGCCAGGATCGCGGCTGGCCGATGATCAAGGCCGGGTTGCAGTACCTGATGTTCAAGTCCGGCCCGGTGTCCACGACGGGTGTAGAGACCTGCGCCTTCTACGATCCCGACGGTAACAACGAGCGGCCAACCATCCAGATGTTCTGCGTGCCGACCGTCTATCTCGATCGCGATGTAATGGGGACCAAGCCGGGTGACGGCGTGACCATCAATTCGCTGCTGCTTCGTCCCAAGGCGCGCGGTTCCGTCACGCTGTCGTCGAGCGATCCCTTCGCTAACCCTATCGTCGACACGCAGATTTTCGCGCATCCCGACGATCTGCGGCTGACGATGGCCAGCTTCCGCTTTGCCCGCACGGTGCTCGACGCGTCTCCGATGAAGGAACTGATCGACAAGGAAATCTTTCCCGGCCCCGACGTCACGAGCGACGAAGCGGTCGCCGCTCATTGCAAGCGCACCGTCAAGACCGGCTACCATCCTGTCGGAACCTGCAAGATCGGTGCGGACAACGACCCCGAGGCAGTGCTCGACACGCAGTTGCGGGTCCGGGGTACGCGCGGCCTGCGCGTCGTCGATGCCTCCCTCATGCCGACCATTGTCAGCGGCAACACCAACGCGGCGGTTCTGGCCGCCGCCGGAAAAGCCGCCGACCTCATTCTCAGCTAATGCGAGTAAGACCATGAAGATCACCAAGCTCACGACCTATATCGTCCCACCGCGCTGGCTGTTTTTGAAGATCGAGACCGATGAGGGCATTGTCGGCTGGGGCGAACCCGTCGTTGAGGGGCGAGCGCTCACCGTTCAGGCGGCTGTTCATGAGCTCGAGGACTACCTGATCGGCAAGGATCCGTTCCTGATCGAGGATCACTGGACGGTCATGTATCGCGGGGGCTTCTATCGCGGCGGCGCCATTCACATGAGCGCGGTCTCCGGCATCGACCAGGCGCTGTGGGATATCAAGGGCAAGGCGCTCGGGCAGCCTATCCACTCGTTGCTGGGCGGCCAGGTGCGTGACAAGATCAAGGTTTATAGCTGGATCGGCGGTGATCGGCCCGCGGACGTCGCGCGCAATGCGAGAGATGTGGTCGCGCGCGGCTTCAAGGCGATCAAGCTCAATGGCTGCGAGGAAATGCAGATCGTCGATAGCAACGAGAAGATCGACAAGGCCGTCGAGACGATCGCGACGATCCGCGAGGCGATCGGCCCGCATGTCGGCATCGGTGTCGATTTCCACGGCCGCGTGCACAAGCCGATGGCGAAGGTGCTTGCCAAGGAGCTGGAGCCCTACAAGCTAATGTTCATCGAGGAACCGGTCTTGTCCGAGCACCGCGAAACACTGAAGGAAATCGCCAATCATTGCTCGACGCCGATCGCGCTGGGCGAGCGTCTCTATTCCCGATGGGACTTCAAGTCCGTTCTGTCCGACGGCTACGTCGACATCATCCAGCCGGATTTGAGCCACGCCGGCGGGATTACCGAATGTCGCAAGATCGCGGCGATGGCCGAAGCCTACGACGTCGCGGTCGCGCCGCATTGCCCGCTCGGCCCCATCGCGCTCGCGGCTTGCCTGCAGGTCGATGCGGTCAGCTACAACGCCTTCATCCAGGAGCAGAGCCTCGGGATCCACTACAACAAGAGCAACGACATTCTCGACTACATCTCCAACAAGGAGGTGTTCCATTATGCCGATGGTTTCGTATCGATCCCGCAGGGACCCGGTCTTGGCGTCGAGGTGGATGAGGCCTATGTCATCGAACGTGCGAAGGAGGGGCACCGCTGGCGCAACCCGATCTGGCGTCACGAGGACGGCAGTTTCGCCGAGTGGTGATGGAGGCCGCCATGTCCAATCGTCTACTCGACAAGCGTATCCTCATCACCGGCGCCGCGCAGGGCATCGGCCTTGCGATCGCCAAGGCATTCGCGCGAGATGGCGCATGCCTGTTCCTGATTGATCGCGACGAGGCGCTGCTTCATCAGGAAGCGGCGAGGCTGAAGGGTGAGGGGTATCGGGTCGGCGCGCGATCGGCCGATATTACGGACGCCAAGGCGATCGTCGCGGCTGTCGCCGAGGCTGAAGCGGAGATCGGCCGGATCAACGCGCTGGTCAACAATGCCGGCGTCAATGTGTTTTCCGAGCCACTGGATACCAGCGACGAGGAATGGAACCGCTGCTTCGACATCAATCTCAAGGGGGCGTGGAACTGCTCGAAGGCGGTTCTGCCCGGCCTGATCGACCAGGGCGGAGGCGTGATCCTCAATATCGCCTCGACCCATGCCTTCACCATCATCCCGCATACCTTCCCATATCCCCTGGCAAAGCATGCGCTGCTTGGCATGACGAAATCGCTGGGGCTCGAATACGCGCCGAAGAACGTTCGCGTGAATGCGCTTGCCCCCGGCTATGTCGCGACCCAGAAGGTCATCGACTACTGGAACGGCTTTCCCGATCCTGAGGCGGCGAAGGCCGAGACGATGAAGCTTCATCCCGGAGGACGAATTGCGACGCCGGAGGAAATCGCCATGGCGGCCGTGTTCATGATTTCGGACGAGTGCCCGTTCATGAACGCGACCTGCCTGACGGTGGACGGGGGTCTGAGCGTTCTGCAGCACGCTGTATGAATGCGTCGGATAGATGTGCTCGACGTATCTTCACATCGGTCCACCGCATCTGCCGGTTCGTTGAATGTGTTACCCCATCCGTTAGCTGTCGCTTCCCCAACCAGCCAACCCTCCGGGAAATCGAGTGCGCGGATGGTATCGAAACTAGCCGAGCCTCCCGCTGTAACGCAACCCGTTCCGCGACCAGAAGATCATCGCCTTCAGCCGGCAGAAGCTGTCGTTCACCGAGCCCTGCTGCATCAAGAAGCCGAATATACGTCAGCAGTTGTGACCTGAGATCCCAATCCCGTCAAACCCGTTGCAATCGGACGGGGTCCATATACATCCAGACATGACCTCGCCCGTCAGAGGCCGGTTGGAAAATCGAAAAATTGGGATTAAACGACGCCGCTAACGCGGCATAAAGCTGGGATAAGCTAGGCCTTAGCGGGCTGCGCATCTTTCGGCGGGGTTAGGTCAGAGAAACGTCCCTATCGCTCAATTGCACTCGCCTTGTGCCGGCATTGGCGAAAGTGATCGCTTGCATTAGACTGTGGTTGGAGCGCCCCGCGGCTTCCGGCTAGTGAGATCGGACGATCTCGTCGGGCAAGTAGGAAAGGCACCACATTCTGGAAGTCTGATTTCGAATTGGAGACTGGCGAACTTGAAATTGCCGTCCATCGCGGGCTTTCGACGTGAGGCGAATATGTTTGTGGAAGGGTCAGCGGCCGGATTACGGGCGGACGAGTTTGTGCTCTCGAATCTTTCGCCCAGTGTCGCTCAAAGGCGGTTCGCGCTTGGCGTTGTGTTCGTGCTGCTCGTTGTCTTTGTCATCGTGGCAGGCCCGCTCTCTGGGCTGCCACTGAGGCGGGTTGACGCCTTTATACCCGCCTACGGCACTGCGATTTTCCTCATCGACTCTATCACCGCAGCCCTGCTCTTCGCGCAGTTTTCCGTCCTACGCTCGCATGCGCTCCTCGCACTAGCGAGTGGCTATTTCCTGACGGCGCTCATCGCAATTCCTTGGACGCTCACATTTCCAGGCGTATTGGCGCCGGAGGGCGGCCTTGGCGGCGGCCTCCAGAGTACGGTTTGGCTCTATGTCCTGTCCCACGCGGGCTTCGCCGTGTTCGCGATCGTCTATACACTGTTGAAGGATGCCGATCCGATGGAGGCGCTGTCGCCACGCTCCATTCGTGCGAGGGTCCTTATGACTGTCGGATCAGTTACTGCGCTCGTCTGTTGCGCAACAGTCTTCGTTACAGCAGGCCATGCGTTCCTCCCGCGCATCATGCTCGACACGGCGGAGGTTTCCTATCTCTGGTACTACGTGGTCGGACCGATGGCGGGATTATTCGTCGTCGCGCTTTTCTTGCTATGGCTGCGGCACCGCTCGGTTCTCGATCTCTGGCTGATGTTAGTCTTGTTCGCATACATCATCGAGATCGCCCTAACCGCCTTTCCTATCCCGTACCGCTTTAGCGTCGGCTGGTATGCCGGGCGAGTTTACGGCGTGTTTTCCGGCAGCCTTGTGCTGCTCACCCTGATGAAAGAAGTGACGATGCTATACGGTGAACTGCTGCGCGCAGTCGTTGGCCAACGCCGCGAGCGCGAGGTGCGTCTGCTGACAGGGGACGCGGTCGCAGCCACCGTGGCGCACGAGATCAAGCAGCCATTGTCGGCGATAACTATGGACGCCAGTGCGAGCCTGCGCTGGCTTGATCGCGCGACGCCCAACATCGATGAGGCCAAAGCCGCATTACAGCAAATCGTGAACAACGGGCACCGTATGGGCGCGGTGATCGATAATATTCGGACGCTCTTCAAGACCGAAGCACGAATCCGGACTTCGCTCGACGTCAACAATCTGATCCGCGAAGCTCTGGCGCTCGTGCGCTACGATCTGCAGACGCATCGGGTAGCGGTTCAAACCGACTACAACCAATCGCTCCCAACGATAGAGGGCAACGAGGTTCAGCTGCAGCAGGTGCTCGTGAATTTGATCACGAACGCGATCGATTCAATGGCCACTGAAGATGGGGACCGGGTACTTTCCTTAAGGTCTAAAGTCTACGACTCCAGCTGTCTGATGGTGTCGGTGGAAGACATGGGGAAGGGCGTCGAGCCGAGCGCTATCGATCTGATATTCAAACCGCAGTTTACGACCAAGGTGAACGGGATGGGGATGGGGTTGTCGATTTGCCGGTCGATCATCGAGGCCCACGGGGGCCAGTTGTGGGTGACCGCCAATCTACCCCGAGGCGCCATTTTTCACTTCACGTTGCCCGCCCACCGGCAGCACTAGCGCCCGCAACAACGCACGGGCGGCCCGGAATTTTCCGGAGATGCAGCCGCCGGACCCAGGCGAGGTCAGGGAAGCGCTCTCCTGTGTCGTTAGCGACGCCGATCGAGCCGAGAAATCATCGATCGCATCCCAGAGCAAATCAAGAAGGCGCCACTCCGAAAGAGCGTTTCCATCTTAATGCGGCAATCAATGAGGTGGTCATATTGGTGCGAAGCGCGACCACGCGGAAAGGTGTTTCGGTCCAGACCCGGCTATCGGCAGAATTGGTTCCGGTTCTGGGAGATCACGTTCAGCTACAACAAGTTTTGCTTGTTCATCATGCACCTATAGCCATTCGCAGGACCCGTCGTGCGGGCACCCAGTTATGCAACTACAATGGCGCTCCGCATCGAGTTGTCTGAGAGAATGGCATCCGTGTGCCGCCCGTGTCCCGTAAACTTTGGCTTATATTGACGATGATTGCGAGCCAATTCGGCAGGGCTCCGGGCCAAAGAGGGTCGCGCGTCTAATCAGCGTTGACAGAGGGAAATCGTCTGGTCGTCGGTTCGGCTCGCTTTCGGCCCGAGCGGACACCGCTACATGGTATAGGCGATTAACGGAACAGATGAGGAAAATCTTCCATCAAGTGTTCAGCTTTGTCCTTGGTATCCAGTGACTTGAGCATGTGATGCGAGCGCTCGTTTCCGGGGCAGGGCGTTGAGGAGAACCATCAGCAGCTGCCGCCGCAACCGTGAAGGCGATGCTTCCGCCGCGATACTATTTATTGGCGGCCCGATTGGTGCCCCCAGGAAAACGGGCTTGGACGGCCGACAAATAAGCATCGCGCGAGGGGCCGATGTGGTCGCGACATAGCCTCACCAGCTGTTGTCTGTCTCCGTCCTGCAGTGCCCGGATGATGGCCCAGTGCTCGTCACTCGCCTTCTTGAGGTGTTCTGGGCTCGACGCGGTAAAGAAGCGGGCGCCGTGCACCTTTTGAGCTGCACTCCGTATGATCTCGGCGAGATAGGGGTTACCACACGCGGAAAAGAACGTTTCATGAAATTCCAAGTTGGCCCGAAATGCCCGGCGACTGTCTCCGCTCTCGATGGCTGAGCTATGTCGCTCCTGAATTTCCGTCAACGTGCCGATTAAATCCGATGATGCGGGAAGCGGGATTTGCTCGGCAGCCAAAGTCTCAAGTACTTCGCGGATAGAATATATCTGCGTTACTTCCTCAGGCTTAAGAAGGCGCACCATGGCGCCTCTGTTTGGAATCCGTTCCACAAGTCCGATGCGTTCAAGTTCGGACAGGGCTTCGCGAACGACGTGTCTTTTGCAGGAGAATTCCTCCGCGAGCCGCTCTTCAAGCAGTCGTTCGCGAGGCATGAGCCAGCCCAACACAATCTGTTCTTCGAGGGCGTTCACAATTTCTCGTACACGGTCTGTCGCTGCTTGCTTCGAGTTGTCGGACATCGTCGCCCCTTAGAAACTCCCGTTCGCCGGATGGCTATCGGACTTCAAATCCATATAGCTGCTTTGCGTTGTCAAACAAAATGGCAGTCCGTTCGTTCTGGTCGAGAGTGATATCCTCCACAATTTTTAGAAGCTGGTCCTCCTGTATCACTTTATCCGTTGCCACATGAGGCCAGTCCGACCCCCATACGCAGCGCGTGGGAGCAGCCTTCAGCAACTGCCGTCCGAGCGGAACGACATCGGCATGGCCGGACGATAATGACGACACACGATAGGGAGCAGACAATTTGACCCATGCGCCGTCGGAGAGCAGGCCGGTCAGTGCATCAACGACGGGGTGTTTGGGGTCTATTGCCATTTCAGCGGGGATACCGCCAAAATGATCAAATACGATCGGAACGTCTAGGCTGGAAATCTCTTGTCTCAGATCGGCGAGCAATCGACCGTCGAGATAAAGCTGCAGATGAAAACCGCCATCGCGGCAGACGTGGGCATAGCGTCTCAACTGTGAGAGCCCTGGGCCCCCACCATGCATCAGGTTCAGCCTGAGACCGACGACGCCTGCATCGCGCAAGATTGCCAATTCGCCATCCCTAGGTGACGAACCGGTAACGGCAACACCCCGAAACCTAGCTGGATATCGCCGAAGCGTATCCAACAATAGGCCGTTGTCGGTTCCATAGACGCTGACTTGGACCAGCACCGCATGTGAAACGCCAAGTCTCTCGTGAAGCGAAAGAAGCTGTTCCAAAGGAGCGCAGGGAGGATCGTAGGCGCGATCCGCAGCATACAGAAAATCTTTGCCATCTCCAATTATGTGGAGATGGCAATCAATGATACCGGTCTTGCGCTGCAGGGCAGTCATCGGTCGTAGTAAATCCGTTCGTCCAGGGGCAATTCGCCGCTATTTTTCTTCAACATTGACCGGAGCCACCATCGTAAGCTCCGGCACAAAGGATTGGAAATCGCAACCGCCATCGGCCTGTAGCACCTCATTGGTGTAAAGGCGTTTGTAGCCCCGGTGCTGCTGTGGCTCCGTCCTGCCTCCGGACGTTGATCGCGCGTCCAGCTCCGCCTCGTCGACGAGCACATCTAGGCGACGGGCTTTCGTGTCCAGGCGAATCATGTCACCGGTTCGCACAAGCCCGAGTGGTCCGCCTTTTGCGGCCTCTGGAGTGACGTGCAGCACGATCGTTCCAAATGCGGTCCCGCTCATGCGCGCATCGGAAATGCGAACCATATCCTTCACCCCGGCCTGCGCCAGTTTCTTTGGAATGGGCAGATAGCCTGCTTCCGGCATTCCCGGCGCGCCAACCGGCCCCGCATTTTGCAGGACCAAGACGCTGTCGGCAGTCACCTCGAGATCGGGATCGTCGATGCGGTTGGAAAGTTCCTCGAGATCCTTGAAGACGACAGCTGGGCCAGTATGTTGCAGGAGGCCCTGATCAGCCGCGGCCTGTTTGATAATTGCGCCGCCGGGTGCGAGATTGCCGCGCAGGACTGCCATTGCCCCTGAAGGGTAGACAGGATCGGCAATCGGTTTGACGACCTCCTGATGGAACGCCTCCGGTGCTGCGTCGATCTCCTCGCCGAGTGTGCGGCCGCTGACTGTCAGGCAGTCGAGATGCAACGAGCTCCGTAGTTCCCGCAGAATGGGCGTCAGCCCACCAGCCTTGTAGAGATCCTCCATGTAGCCCTGGCCGGTCGGCTTCAGATCCACAAGCACTGGCGTTTCCCGTCCCATCCGGTCAAAACCTTCGAGATCGATCTTGATGCCGGCGCGACCGGCTACAGCCGTCAGGTGAATGAGAGCGTTCGTAGACCCGCCCGCGGCAAGCACGATGCGAAGTGCATTGGTAATAGATTCCGGAGTGACGATCTTGTCCGGCGTCAGCTTCTCCGCGGCCATGGCGACGGCACGCGCGCCGGTTTTTTCAGCGAGCCGGCGGCGCTCCGCATAAACGGCGGGAATGCAGGCGGACCCTGGCAACATGAAGCCCATCGCCTCTGTCGCCAGGGCCATCGTGCTTGCCGTCCCCATGACCGAACAGGTACCCACCGTCGGTGCAAGTTCTTTATTAACTTCCTGAATATCGGCCTCGCTGATGCCGCCCGCGCGATAACGCGCCCAGAACCGGCGGCAGTCGGTGCAGGCACCCAGACGTTCGCCCTTCCAGCTACCGGCAAGCATCGGCCCGGTGACGATCATGATGGCGGGCACATTTGCACTGATTGCTCCCATCAACAACGCCGGGACCGTCTTATCGCAGCCGCCGATTAGGACGACAGCGTCCATAGGCTGGGCTCTGATCATCTCTTCCGTATCCATCGCCATCAGATTGCGAAGATACATGCTGGTCGGATGCGAAAAGCTCTCCTGGATCGAAATGACCGGAAACGGAACCGGAATGCCGCCACTCAGCATAACGCCCCGGCTCACGGCCTCAATGATATCGGGCACGTTCTGGTGGCAGGCATTATAGCCTGAACTCGTATCCACAATGCCGATGATCGGCCTATCCAACGCCTTATCCGTATAGCCCATCGCCTTGATGAAAGCCTTGCGAAGAAACACGGAGAAGCCGGCATCTCCGTAGTTCGCCAAATTTTTCTTCATTCCGAATTCGTTTGTCATGGTCACCTCGCTATGGGTCAAAATTGCAGGTTCAAACTTTTTGTCAATTGGATTGTTGACAATATGGTCAAACAAACTCAGTTTGTCATTGCGAGTACGGCGGTCGATTTCGGGGCCGTCGCAAGCAGGGAGTTTTGGTGAGGACCATGCGGTTATCGAACAAGCGAATCCTGATCACAGGAGCAGTCGACAATATCGGCAAAGCAGCCGTCGAGGCATTTGTTGCTGAGGGGGGCAAGGTCGTGATTGGCGACATCGATGCCGAGCGAGGCAGGAAGGTAGCCGCCGAACATGACGGGGTGGTGCATTTCGTTCCGGTCGATGTTTCCGACGAGTGCAGTGTGAAGGAATTCGTGGAGCAGGCTGTCGCATGGCTTGGCGGCCTGGATGTACTGGCTCAGAATGCCGGATTGATGATGTCATCCGGCATCACGGAATTCGATGCCGCAGCGTTCGATAGACTGTTTGCAGTCAACGTAAAAGGCTTGTTCCTGGGGGCGAAATATGCCGTGCCCTACCTGAAAGCATCCGGCAAGGGGTCGATCATCAACACGGCATCCCTAGCTGCCAAACGGGGTGGGCCGGGGCTTACGATGTACTCGGCGTCCAAGGGCGCGGTGATTTCCTTTTCCTCGACACTTGCGATTGAACTGGCTCCCTACAACATTCGTGTCAACACGATTTGCCCCGGTTGGGTGGATACAGCCTTCAACAAGCCGATTATCGATTTCATGGGCGGCGAGGTGGAGCAGATGTCCAAGGTCTCCAACCTTGTGCCTCTTGGCCGGCAAGGGCTGCCCCATGAAATCGCACCGCTTTTCGTCTTTCTGGCTTCTGACGAGTCGTCCTACGTGACCGCGCAATCCATCCTTGCAGATGGTGGCGCCTATTCGACCTGATCTCTTTCAAACATTCGATAATGCTCGAACGCTAGCAGCGATTTCCTGTGAGGATCGTTGAGCGTGAGAGACGGCTTTTGTTCATCTTAACGGGAGGTAAAACCGATGAAACGTACTATCTTGCTCAGCCTGGTTTCGGCAATCGCTCTGACCGGCTTCGTGTCGGCGGCATCAGCCGCAGAAAAGAAACAGCTCTATTTTGTTGCCAATGGAGCGGTGGACTTCTGGAAGCTGGCGGAGGCCGGCATGAAGAAGGCGCAGGCTGAACTTCCCAATTACACCGTGCAGATCAAATATCCCGAGCAGTCGACGGCAGCAGTTCAGAACCGGTTGATGGATGATCTCGTGGCAAGTGGCGCTGCCGGTATCATCGTCAGTTCCGTGGATCCCAAGACACAGACTGACGCACTTGATCGCGTCGCCAGTCAGGCGCTGCTGTTCACGACCGACAGCGATGCTCCCCAAAGCAAGCGTGTTGCCTATATCGGCTCGAGCAACCGCAACGCCGGTCATCAGGCAGCGGAGATTCTCAAGAAGAACCTACCGAACGGTGGTAAGTGCGTCGCCTTTGCAGGTCTGCCCGGAGCAGACTTGACGCATGAACGCCTGGAAGGAATCAAGGAGGGGCTTCAGGGCACGAAGATCGAGATCGTCGATGTCCGCTCCGACGAAATGGACCAGACGCGCGCCAAGAGCAACGTGGCCGACATCCTGACGGCGCGTAGCGACATCAATTGCATGATCGGTGTCTTCGCTTACAACACTCCCCAGATCTATCTGGCGCTCCAGGAGGCAGGGCGCCTCGGTGACGTCACCGTCGTCGGCTTCGACAACGATCAGGCAACCCTTGGTGGCATCAAGGCAGGTGCCATTGCTGGCACGGTCGTTCAGGAGCCCTTTGAATGGGGCTACCAGGGCATGAAGGATCTGGCGCGTTATCTCGACGGGGAAAAATCCTTCGTGCCCAACGACGGCCTGATCATTATTCCAACCCAGATCATCGACAAGAGCAATGTCGATGCATTTACTGACCAGGTTAAGGCCTGGATGAGCGGCAAGTAACGCATGCTACAGGATGCCGCCGGCGTTCGCGCCGGCGGCCATGGATCGTAATATGCAGAGTCGCTCATGCCGCACCCACTCATTGCTCTAAACAATATCGTCAAGACCTACGGCGCCGTCAGAGCGCTTCGGGATGTCAGCCTCGAAGTCTATCCCGGCGAGGTCGTGGGGCTGATCGGGGAGAACGGCGCAGGCAAGAGCACGCTCATGAAAATTCTGGGCGGTGTGATCGAGCCGACGTCCGGCTCGATCACTATTGGCGCGGAACAATTGAATGCGTTGAGCGTCAAGCAGTCGATGGGCGCGGGTATCGCCTTCGTCCACCAGGAACTTAATCTGTTCGAAAACCTCGACGTTGCCGCCAATATCTATATCGGCCGCGAGCCCCGTTTCGGCGGCGCGCTGAACCTCATCGATCGGAGAAAATTGCGCGATCAGGTCCGGCCGCTTCTTGAACGGCTCGGCTGCAATTTTTCACCGGACACGCCGGTCGGCCAGCTTTCGATCGCGCAGCGCCAAATGCTTGAGATCGCCAAGGCGCTGTCTGTCAACGCTCGAATGATCATCATGGATGAACCGACGTCGAGCTTGACGGCAAGCGAGACGGCGCGGCTGCTGTCCATCGTCGCCGACCTGAAGGCTGCTGGCGTCAGCGTGATCTTCATTACCCACCGGCTGACAGAGATAGAGGCCTGTGCCGACCGCGTCATTGCGCTACGCGACGGAACGATGGTCGGCTCCTTGGAATGCGGCGAAATCAGGCGAGAAGAGATGATCCGGCTGATGATCGGCCGAGACCTGACTTCCATCTACGATCCGCCCGCAAAGAAACCCGGCGCAGCTCTGATGTCGATAAGAGGCGTCGTTACCGCAGCTCATCCGACAGGCAGGATCGATCTGGATGTTCGTCGCGGCGAAATCCTCGGGCTGGGCGGGCTGATCGGGGCCGGTCGAACCGAGCTTGCCCGAATACTCTTCGGTATCGACCGGTCTCTCGGCGGCACAATGGAATTCGATGGCCACTCCTACCTGCCCGACAGCAGTACCGAGGCGATCGAAAAGGGCGTCTACCTGGTTCCTGAAGACCGTAAGACATCTGGGCTTGTTCTGGATCTGTCTATTGCCGAGAATATCTCGCTTGCCAATCTGAAGGCTGTCTCCAGAGGTGGTCTTGTTGATCTTGGGCGTGAAGAGGAGATCGCGGAAAAGCAGCGCGCTCATCTGCGCATCAAGAGCCACTCGGTGCGGACGACCGCCGGTACGCTCTCCGGCGGCAATCAGCAGAAGATCATCCTCGCAAAATGGCTTTCGATGAATCCCCAGCTCATGATCCTCGACGAGCCGACACGCGGCATCGACGTCGGCTCCAAGAGCGAAATCTACGCGATCATGCGCAGCCTCGCCGATGCAGGCCTCGCCGTGTTGATGATATCGAGCGACATGGAAGAGATCATTGCGGTCAGTGATCGCGTCGCCGTCATGCAAGAGGGCAGGATTTCCGGCATCCTCGATCGTTCTCAATTGTCCGAGCAAACCATTATGCGCCTGGCCATCAGCGGATCACATTAATCAAGGGAACCAGCCATGCTGAAGAAAGATCTGGGTCTTTTGATCCTCATCATCGCCATCGCTTTCGTCGTGACGATAATCAATCCCAGGTTCATCTCGATCGCGAACCTATCCAATACCGCCAATCTTGTAGGGCTCTACGGTCTGTTTTCGTTGGGTGTCGCTTTCGTCATCATCACAGGCGGCATCGATTTGTCGATTGGCTCGGTATTCGCATTGCTGGGCGTGATCTTCATAACTCTCATCTCCAGCTACAATATCAACTGGGCGCTGGCCACGCTGTTGATCGTCGCGGCAGGCATTCTAATAGGGTTGGTTCACGGCCTGTTGATCACACGCGTGCATCTGCAGCCCTTCGTGGTCACACTTTGCGGCCTCCTGATCTATCGAGGAGCGGCTCGTTTCTACACCGACGACGGAACGGCCGGGTTCGATTTCGGCCAGAGCTTTCCGACGCTCGAATGGCTGACAACCGGCCGCGTCTATAACATTCCGAATAGTTTCATCGCTTTCGTCATTGTTGCAATCGCCCTTTCCGTCGTTCTTCATCGCTCCGTTTTCGGCCGATATCTCCTTGCTGTCGGCAAGAACGAGGAGGCTGCGCGCTATTCCGGTATCAATACCCGGAACATCATTATCTGGGCCTATATCATCTGTTCAGGCTTGGCGGGCGTTTCGACCGTCTATTTCGCGATGTATACGCGGTCGATTTCGCCGGCCTCTCATGGAACCTTCTATGAACTCTATGGCATCGCGGCTGCCGTCCTGGGTGGCTGTTCGTTGCGCGGCGGTGAAGGGTCCATTCTCGGTGTGGCGCTGGGGGCCGTGCTAATCCAGGTGCTGCAAAATCTTGTCAACTTGCTCGGAATTCCGTCGTCATTAAATTTTGCCGTCATGGGCAGCGTTATCCTGATCGGCGTGATAGCGGATGGGCAGCTTCAACGTCTCCGACGAACGCGGCAAGCACAGATCGCCGCAGGCCAAAGCTGATCTTTGAGGCGACCCACATTGTTTGAGTGAGCGACGCCGTCAGGCGGTGGGGGACGAGGCAGCGGTAAACGAGGCTGACCGTCATCAATGCTATCCGGGTTTATCCGGTGGGAGAGGCCTGTTGCAGGATCCAGTTCTAAAAATTTCTCCTGGCGAGCTGATTTTGCGGATCGACAGTTCGCTCTTTCTCAAGAGCTGGAAGTTGGCCAGGGATTGTCAATCGATCCGAACTTCAATGCCGCTCGTGGAAGGCTTGGCGATCGTTCCGATGTGATGTGGGGCGACGCGGTCCGCCTCGACCGGTTTCTTCCTCGTCGGTAGTACATATCCGATTCATGGTACTTGCGAGCCCTCCAGCAATTCTTGTTCCAGAAACTCCATAAACGCGATAACCCGCTGACTGAGCATATGGCCGCTCGTAACAGCGTAAACGTTCGCTTCGCGGATTGAAAATGCATCAAGGGCGGTTACAAGCTTGCCGGCAGCCAGCTCCCTTCGGATACCGAAGGCATCTCTTCTTATAATGCCGAGCCCCGCGAGTGCCCAATCGCGAACAGTGAGGGTGTCGTTGGCAACCCGATCCCCCCG